>JAYVGZ010000397.1:0-3045 GCA_043771805.1 Pseudomonadota bacterium | reverse complement strand
TACGTTTCTCTTTTGGGCTTGGCCCTCGCAGCGGGATCGGCGCGTGCCCTCTCCTCGGAAGCCTTTGCGCGGATTGCTTTTCTGGGATCATTCGTCGCCTCAGTTTTGGCACTTGTGCTGTTCTTGGTCTCTGAGTTTCTTATCGGTGCGCTTTGTATCGTATGCATCTGCACCTACCTGATTAACTTCCTTCTTCTTGCTGTATCGTGGGCGTATGGGTCTAACGATGGCTTGGCAAAACGTCTTGTTTTGGGGGCAAAAGAGGTCGCGAATATATTTTCTGCACTTTTTGGAAGTCCAGCTAAAGGTGCCGTGAGTACATGGACCGCCTGGCTTCTCCTCATAGTCATCGGCGTCGTAGCGTACGGGGCCGCAATCCTTCCAAATCTCATCTTTGAGGTAGTATCTCGACAGAGGACCCCAGATCCGATGTGGGCGTGGGAAAATGCGCCAGAAAAGGAGATGAAGGCGAACATCGACGGGAGCGCGTTTGGTGACTACTCGAAAGGGGTCCCAAGTGCACCAGTTCAGATCGTTGAGTTTGCAGATTTTGAGTGCCCAGCATGTCGGCGCCTCCATTCAATAATGAAGTCCGTGCTGGAGAAATTTCCGGGCACCTATCACATGGTCTTTCGAAACTATCCTCTCGACGTATCCTGCAACCCTGGCTTTGGCCGTCAGATGCATCGATATGCTTGCCCTGCTGCTTTCTTCTCCAGATGCGCCGGGGAGCAAGGAAAATTTTGGGAAGCTGTTGATTTTCTTTTCCACTATGAAGCCCTCGAGGGGGAAGCTCTTTCGGGAGATTTTGAGAAGCAACTGGTCGAGGTTGGGTCGAAAGAACTTCTGCTCGACAAAGATGCGGTTGCGGAGTGCCTTAAGTCTGGTCGATACAGTCAGAAGATCCTCGATGACGTGGCCGAGGGTAACCGTATTGGATTGACTGGCACGCCTGCCGTATGGATTAACGGTAGGGCCGTGCCGAACTCGCTGCTGCTATCGTTAGAGCGCGTATTTGCGAAAATTTTGGGCCTTCCCGCACCACAAAATACAGTTCAGCCGTCTCCATGATGTTGTTCTCACCGATCAGTCGAGAAGCTGTAGCGCAACGAATCTTGATTGTCGGGATCCTCAATTTCACGCCGGATAGCTTCTCTGATGGTGGTTCCTACCAGGACATAGAGAGTGCGGAGCGTCGCGCACACGAACTTATATCAGAGGGTGCAGATATAGTTGAGGTGGGTGGTGACTCGACGCGTCCTGGTTCGTCTTGTGTCGGGCCGGAACTCGAGTGGCAACGGCTCGCAGGGCTACTTGAGCGGCTCAAGGGGCGGGTTTCAGTAGCGGTTGATACCCACCATGCGCAGGTTGCTCGTCAGGCAATCGAGCAGGGAGCGATACTCATAAACGATATAAGTGGCGGAGCTGACGCGGAGATGTTGCCGCTTATCGCCGCTACTGGAGCAGGGTATGTTGCGATGTTCAACCAAAATCCCCCTCACGAGTTTCACTGTACGCTGAAGAGGGAAGATGCGCGCAGCGCCATCGAACGAGGATTTAAGTCTCTTTTAGAGCGAGCAACGAACGTCGAAATCTCTAAAGCTCAGTTGATTCTTGATACCGGGATGGGTGCATTTTTGAGCCGAGAACCAGCTGTTTCTTGGGAAGTGGTTCGGCACTACGATGTTTTTAGTAGGTTCGGTTGTGCGTTGATGCTCGGATGTTCCCGTAAGGGTTTCTTGAAACAAGACGACGAGCGATCCGTTGAAGAGCGAGATGGTGCATCAGCGCTGTGCGCGGCGCATGTGGTTCGTAAAATGTGTGGAGGAGTGCCACTATTCTTGCGTGTTCATAACGTCAAAATGCACCGAGCGCTGCTTAACGCAGCCCGTCAATTGGAGGCCGCGTGATCACTGTGCGCGTCTTAGTGCACATTGTTACTTGGAACAGCGCGAGTGCAATAAGAGCCTGCCTCATGAGCCTTTACGCGCAAGAAGGGTTCACTTTTGGAGAGGATATCTCGGTTCACATTACCGACAACGCATCGGACGATGATACCGTGGCTCAGGTGACTGAGGTAACCCGAGCGGGTGTTTCGATCAGTCGTAATGAGGAAAATCTTGGATTCTCCGGTGGCCACAATCAAGGCGTCCATAGGGCAGTCGTCGGTAAATTTACCCACCTGCTTGTGCTTAATCCAGATGTCGCTCTAAAGCCCGATTGTCTGAAGATCCTGGTTGCTCAGTTTTCTAAAAACCCTTCAATTGGATCCGTAACGCCGAAGCTGCTCAGAGCCGACCGGAATTTAAAGCCCATTGAACCGCGTGTTATCGACGCGGCGGGCATGGTGCTTGAGGGCTCACTGCGCCACTTCGACCGAGGGGCGGGTGAATTTGACACTGGCCAATTTGAAAATGAAGCTTTTGTTTTTGGAGGCACAGGAGCCTGCCTACTTATTTCAGTAGAGTGCGCTTGGTCTGTAGCATTGCCTGCTTCTGCTAAGGGAGACGGCCTGTACAAAATTTACCCTCAATTAGAACGAGATGTTTCACCACGGGTTCAGCTCTTTGATGAGGCGTTCTTCGCCTACCGTGAAGATGCCGACTTAGCGTGGCGATGTCGACGATTGGGGTGGAGGTGTTTGTACACTCCCGGCGCTGTCGCGATGCATGTACGGGTTGTGACACCAGAGCGACGGAGTGATCTTCCGGCTGATCTTAACCGTTATGGAGTTCGCAACCGATTTCTCCTACAGCTAAATAACTGGAGCATAAAGTCTGGTCTCTCAACACTAGTCTTCGGTATCCTGTGGCGCAATTTTCTCGTGGTGGCCGGCGTTATCGTCAAAGAGCGATCTTCGCTCCGCGCCTTGCGGGATGTCTTTGCCTTAGCGCGTCGCGCACTCGCCTTACGAGTTGAGATTGAGCAACGCATTACGGAAGTTCGTTCGAGGGAGCCCGCAGTTACACTCTCTCAATTAAACGATTGTGGCCGCACTTCTCGAGAAATCAGCCTCCGCGAACGGGTAAGTTCTTAGCGATCGGC
>JAYVGZ010000396.1:0-3737 GCA_043771805.1 Pseudomonadota bacterium | reverse complement strand
GATAATAAAAATGCGATTTTTCATGGCTGATAAAAGTACTACTTCACAGGGGTGTTGCGATTGTAGCACTACGCAAGAATGTTACGCCCTTCCATCTCGCTTGGAGTTTGGAGCCCAAAAAAGTGAAGAATAGACGGCGCGAGATCCCAGATCGCAGGGCTCTCTGCATTCCAATCAAGGGTTGAAATAAGCACCCCCGGAATCAGAGCCGGATCAAAGCAGTGATCGGCAGCCCATTTGTCGGTTCTATCCCCAACGGTGAAGTCAGGGAATTTCCCGAGGACGGAATCGTCTGATGTTCGATAGCCTCGGTAGAAGCCAAGCACAATGTCAGGTGCTAACGCAGAGAAGGGCCCCTTGTAGACATCGGCTGAATCATAGGCTTCGCGAATGAGCGGAGCCCCATCTTTAGGGTCTTTCGCCGACCGAAGCCTTGCGATGAGGTCGGCTTTTACCTTGCTAGCATCTTCGGGCCTTACGATTCCGTTCGGTTCTCGGCCCGCAAGGTTGAGATACAGCCCGTTGAAGCCCACACCGTAGGCCTTTGTTGTGCTCCAATCAACGAGATCGAATACGTCCCCTGGGCCTTCAGAGCGCGGGCGCGTGAGCTGCAAGAATCCCTCATCATTCAGCCAGGTATTTAAATTGAACTCGCGCGTGAAAGTACTGAACCCATGGTCTGATAGTATAAGGAGGGGCACGCTGTCACCCAGTTTGCCACGAACGAGGCCGATCGCCTCATCCATTCGTTTGTAGAAGTACCTTATTGAGCCCTTGAGCTCTTCAGATGCGTTTGGATTGTATTGCGGGTGGCTTGGATCGCACAGTCTCCACAGCATGTGGCAGTTCTGATCAATACTTGAGAAGTAGAAGAAAAGTAAGCCGTCCGAAAAATCAGAGAGAAGGGCTTCAAGGATGCGGAAATTTTCGTCCAAGACAATCTTTGCCTGAGCAAAATACTCTTCATCCGAGAGCACTCCCGAAGAGAGGCCCTTCATGTCGGCTGGGAACCCTTGTGTGTAGAATCGACCGGCCTTCTGTGCGACCTCTCGGGCAAAGCCGCTCGGTGAGTCTATTGGCATTACCGGTTCCATCGGATCGAGATTGATCGGTGAGCAGTAGATCTTAAGAAACGGATGAACGTCTTTGACGTAAAATCGAACCATGCCAGGAAGTGAGTATAAGACTGACAGCAATGAAAACCGAAGTGGGATCCATTCCGACCACTGGCCCTTCTGCATTACAAAGTCTGCGTCGGCTATCTTAATCTTCACTGCATCGTTTGATGGGTCTCGAGTAAAGACCACTGGTAGCTCTGAGTGCGATCGATCGGTAAGAAAGTCGTTCGGCGGGCCTTCCAGCTTTGTATGGATTTCATGATCTCGTAACGCGATACGGACCACTCTGCCCCCGGTCATTTCGTGGGCACCGGCTACAGGCTCCTCAGAGAAGTAGGTGAATGTTCCGTAGCCACCGAGAAGATCGGGTGTTCCCATTCCACTTAGCGCTCGAACGCCACCTTCAGGAACTACCGGAAAGTTTGCGGGAAGGGCGAACATCGTGGTCGGAATCCCTGCCTCTTCAAGGAGATCGTAGAAAGGTCTTCCGCGACGCATCAAATGAACGGAGCCGCTAGAAACGGGAAGCGAGAGATTCCCCACAGAGATCCGCTTCGAACTACCCTCTGCTTTGCTAGTGGACAGGTACGGAATGAGGGTTTTCGGGTCGCGGTGGATGAAATCGAAGATGCCGTGTCCTGCAGGTCTTGTTCCAGAAACAAAGCTTGACCACGCTACGGGGCTTTGAGGGGGGAGGGTTGTTTGGAGCTTTCCGCGCTTACTCTGTTGAAATAGCTTCGCGAAATTTGGGAGGACCCCCTCTGCAACAAACTTCTCTAGAAGCGAAGGCTCTGCACCGTCGATACCTAAGATGACGAGCTTTTTCCCGTTTGCCCGATTATACCTCGGTATCCTTGGAGCAAGACGGATGATGGGCGCGGCAGCCAGGCTTTGGATAAATTGACGCCGGCTAATATCGACCATGGTTACTTACTACCTGGGCGCCTGAATAGACTACAAATTGGTGTATTTTGAGATAGGCGCCCAGGTAGTAAGTGGCGCGCGGATGCGCGCAAAAGCAGCAAAAATACTAAGGGGGCGGGCAATAACGTTTGGGGTAGTTGTAGCCTATTCATCCGCCTCCTTAGTAATTCGCCCTTCAATCCAGAACACTTCAAGCACCTTATCGTGCACTACAGGCCCATGCCCGAAGAAACCTTCCTCGCCGAAGAGCTCCCCATGGTCCGCAGTCACGATCACATGAGTGTTCGCAGGAAGTTTTTCGTAGAGCTTCTCAAAGAGGTTATCAAGATACTCGATGTTGGATATCTGTTTCTGATGCAGTGTCTTCATCTCTTGTTCGTTAAAGAAGCGAGACGAATCTGAGGATGCGAGTGAATCGTCCATGTGCTTGAACACGCCGTGGACTCCGTGGATTCTTGGGAGGTGATCACCAGACTCGCCAGGAAGGGTGTAGGGGTAGTGCGTCTCACCGACATTCATAAGATAAAACGAAGGCTTTGATGAGTCGAACACCATCAAGTCTATCATCGCGTTGAAGTCATTGTGCGCAGTCATCAGCTGATAACGGTCAAAATGGTTGTTTAACGCAGTTGCAGGATTCAGGACCGGCATCGACACCAAGCCATGAGTCTGGTAGCCGGATTGACGAAGGTATGCTGGGAGCGAGAGCCGGGGTACGAAAGCTTTAAAGGATATGTCTGGAATTCCAAGCCTGTCGCTCCAACACGCGAACTCTTTTTTGTATACTTCTGAGGCGAACACCCCCTTGGGGTTAGTGTGCGGGGGAACCCCCATCATGTAGACGGTGTGAGAAGGCACCGTCCAGCTAGCGTATGAGTACCGCTTCTCTACCACTCCAAGCCGAGAGATGTTTGGGGTTTTTGCCGCAACGAATGAATCAAAGCGGCAGCTATCAAATACTATCCAAACAAGATTGTTCATTGCTTACAATGCTCTCAACGTTACACTTCAATCTTCGCGACGCGAGCAAAAACATAACCTGTTAGGAGCATGACTACAATCACGAGGGCCAGCCAGGACACTGTCATCCCAAAGAGAGAGAATTCTCGTTCTGGGAAGGGAAGGGAGAGGATCTTACTAGATGGCTGGGTTCTGCTCGTGGAGCCTACTTCGAAGGTAATGTGCTCTCGCGGTGCACCGCCTACCATTACGTCGAGCGTTGCTTCACCTTCCTGAGTTGGAATCATCGTTGCAAAAAATTCACCTTGATTAATTTTCCGTACTAACGGGGAGAGTTGAACCGTCGGGGAAGAGCTCAGCGATACACTCTTTAGATCCTCAGCCGAAACCTTCCCTGAGATAAGCACTGGAGTTTTCACCTTGAACCCCTCCTGGCCGAGATAAGAGTACCCAGAACTCAAGATCCATAGTGAAGGGAGAATCAAAATAGCGATCGGGCCGAGTGCTAATGCGAGGTAGAAGAGGCCGGAGGCGAGCATTCGCGAGTATGCTCTAAACGACGTGCCTACGTCGTGTTGAAACAGGACAGCCTCGTAAATTGAAGCCCAGATCTTCTGCTTTGTTTGCTTAATCCGGCGCTGAGGCGAGACGAAGCTGTAGAGCCAGACAAAAATGATGCCGACGACGGCTGCAAAAAGGAGAGAGCTAAGTAGTGCCAAGCCCTACTCCAGATAA
>JAYVGZ010000395.1:0-2957 GCA_043771805.1 Pseudomonadota bacterium | reverse complement strand
CTTTCGGCGATCATCTAGCACTAGAGGGAATCAGAATCCTCACTCGTCTCATAATGGAAGACGGCAATCGATCTCTCTCGGATGAGTCAAAGCAACTCTGTAACGAAGCTCGGCTTCAGCAGATGCTTGAGGCACTTAGATTAAGTCAAAACCCAACCCTCAGTCATGCGAGTGAGGCGCTTCTGGATGAGATTGCGTGCGATTAAACCGCCGCCTCAAGGCCTACCAATACTTCTCCAGATGCAATTTCCCCGGACTCTTCTTGGAATGAACGGTGTACCCGCGCTGAGTAAGCTCCTTTTCAACATCCTCAATCATAGCCGGATTTCCGCACAGGAATACGTGATCGTTTCCAGTATCCAGCTGAATCTCTCGGTCCTCAAAAAGTTTCTGCACCCGGCCTTTCCGACCGCTCCATGCATCAGGTGCGCGGCTCGCTATCGGTAAATACGTAAACCCTTGGACTTCAGTAGCAAATTGACCGAGCTCTTCGACATAAGCAAAATCTTGCGGGTACCGAACACCGTGCACGACAGTAATCTTTCGCCCGGGCGTCCACGTCGTCGGCGTGCGAATCATCGACATAAATGGGGCAAGGCCGGTACCAGTTGAGACCAACACTAGATTGTGATCATCTGGAACCCCCTCCAAGGTGAAGGTGCCGGTGACTTTCGGCTGCGTAAACACCCGATCGCCTGGCTTTACAAGAGCGAGGCGAGAGGTCAACGCACCTGTGGGAACAACTGCAACGTAAAACTCAAAATGATCCGTTGCTGTTGGTGACGACCCGATGGAGTAGGCCCTCTTAATAAGCTTGCCTGCCGCGGCAGGCTCAGGCTCTGGCTCTGCACCCGGATATCGAGGGGCCGAGCCAGGAAGACCGAGTGCAACGTACTGGCCGGGCTGGAAGGGTGGAATTCCGCCATCGGGCTTCACGCGTAAAATAAGGAGATCTGGGGTGACATCAACTCGGTCAACAACTGTGGCATTTAACATGAGTGGAATATATCGAAGAGTTTGCAGAAAAGTCACTATTGGGGCGGCGAAAATGTCCTAACTTTCCGATGTTTCTGGTATGAACAGAGGCGATACCACCGTAACTTAATTATGAGCTTCTATTAGCATGCAGATCGTCCTCGTTGAGCCCCAGATACCACAAAATACCGGCTCAATCGCGCGTACGTGCGCGGCGACAGATACGCCGCTGCACCTCGTTGGCAAACTAGGTTTCAGTATTTCCGAGAAAGCCGTTCGCCGCGCCGGCTTGGATTACTGGCCGTTTGTGCGGCTTTCAGAGCATAAGAACTGGGAAGAGTACATCGAAACCGCTTCCCCACATCGGGTGTGGCTTTTCTCAAAATTCGGTTCGAGGCTCTACACAAAAGCGGAGTTCAATCCTAACGATGCCCTCGTTTTCGGCAGTGAAACAAAGGGGCTCGGCGAAGAGTTCTTGGCGAAGTTTCCACAGGAGCAGATCTTACGAATTCCCATTGTGACGGAGTACGTGCGGAGCCTCAATTTGAGTAATGCGGTATCAATTGCTCTTTACGAGGCACGGCGACAGTTGGGTGTAGACGAGTGAAGGGCGAGCTTCCTCGGTGGAAGTTCTGATAAATGCTTTACTGTGTTTCACCATTTTGTATCCGTGATGGCCACAGCCGCCACTCCCACGTCACCCTCCGTGCAATCCAGATCGAACCGAACACGAGACCGACCGAACCAACATCGTCCAGCAGATAGTGCCAGCCAAGATAAAGTGTGCTGTTTACAATTAAGATAAGGAACGACCAAGAGACAAGAGAAAGAAAATAGTTGACCTTGCGAAGGTAGATACTTCCGAGGAGCACTACGGCAACATGCAAACTTGGAAAACCAGAGATAGAGAATAGTTGAGACCGGTTGCCCGGGTTCTTCTCAAGCGCTTCCTTCATCGACCACAAATCGCGCTGCAGTCCACCAGACTCGGTACTTCCGATGAAAGTGAACAGCTCCGGCTTGAAAAATGCGGGGCCCCACGTTGGAAGAAGAAACACCAGAAGCACTCCCAGTAGAAAGAGCAACACAAAAGCGAAAAGGTACTCGTGAGCTAGCCTTCTCTCTACGAACAGAATAAAGGTAGCTGGAACTCCTATGAGAAAGTGGTAGTACCAATGGTAGTGAGTACTCACCGCGTTCGCTGCACCCGTTCCAAGAGCTGCATGAAGCCACTCAGCACACAGCTTACCGCCACACACCAAGCGATCAGCAGCCAGAAATACACCGTCGTACACCGCTGGATGAACGTGAGGAATGAGGTGTTTTAAGAGCTGAAACTCGATAAACATCAGTAACACCGCGTGGAAGAACCGCGCATCTTGTAGAACCTCTACCGGATCAAAACGTTTGAGGACCAAAGGCCAGAAAGTTCTCCACGGCACTGCACCGAGGCTCCAGCCGTGCTTCCGACAAACGGTAAAAACCTTTCCTGCCACGTAGAGGTTAAACAGCAGTGCATAGAGATAGAGCGATGTGTAGATCTGCTTGAGATAGAAAAGAAACGGCCCTCTTTCACCTGAGGCCCCTGGTTGGCCTGGCATCTCCAGGCCAAAGTGGGCGTAGAGAGCTACTGTTAGCAATCCTCCAAGGAGAAGTGCCCACTCAACAGGCATTATGATCTTTGCAAGTCCCATGAATTTATCGTGAGTCGTAGGTGATAACCTATAGTCGGTTTGAGGCCGTTAAACGCTTCTTGGGAGTTTCCCGGTCGAAAGACTTTTCATCCGAAAACGCTGAAGGATGGCCTCATAGTTTCAAATGGACTAGAAACCACCGCAACACCTTTGAATTTGGACCTTTAGGGGGAATTTACCCGAGCACTGTAAGTACGTTATCCTCAACACAGTGCACCAGTCTTCCGGACCTTGAGGAGATCTGCTTCTTTATTTCGCGTACGAGATTCTAGGAATTTGTCTCATTCA
>JAYVGZ010000394.1:0-4998 GCA_043771805.1 Pseudomonadota bacterium | reverse complement strand
ATTATGGCTACCAAGAATGCGGAGAGGACTCCGACCTCTACAAAGCGGGAAAAGTTATTACTATCAAATACGAGGATCTAGTTGTAGACCCGGAATCGGTTGTGCGAAGGATCTGTGAGCACCTAGAATTACCATTCAATCACCAGATGCTCAGCCCCCACCTCTTCCCGCACGATACCTTCGTCGACGGAGCTTGGGTACGCCCGACCGATCTCATCAGTGCTATCAATATGCGATCCGTGGGGCGGTGGGTTAAAAACATGTCTCTCGAAGATCGCGTTCTCTTCGCAGCGAAAGGACAAAATGGTCTTTTGACAGCCGGCTACGAAAATACAGTTGCCTGGACCTTTGCGGGTGTCGAGGCAACACCCGAGACCGCCGCAGTATCGGTGAATTCCGCGAAAGAGAAGATTAAGCAGTTTAATATTGAAAGTGCGGCTGCAACCCGACACTGACACAGACTACTTGGCTAGAGATCTCTTAAAATCGTCTAGCTTAGCGATCGATTCTTCAAGCTCTCGGACCTTTCCGCGAGTTTCTTCTACAAGCTCAGCCGGCGCGTTCGCTACGAACTGTTGGTTTGCAAGATTACCCTCAATCCCAAGCAGAGTTTTTTTGAGCTTTTCGACTCTTGCTGACAGCTTATCGTTAAGATCTTTTGCATCAACATCGGTCGGTAGCGAAACGTACCCGATTCCGCCCGAGAACTTGAACGGCACAAAACCCTCAGGCAGCCCCTCTGACTGCGCCTCTGAAAACTCTGTCACGACACCCATCGTCTTGGCAACGGATCTCACGTGCTCGAAACTAAGCTTCTTGTTCGCATCGAGGAAAAGGAGCTGAACTGCAAGTTCTGCCTTTGGTGGAATATTGAGGTGATGCCGAACATCCCTAATGCCCCGAACCATCGTCATCATCAGGCCCATCTGTTCTTCAGCTGCTTCATCGCGAAGAAAGCTTGCGGACCTAGGCCATTCAGAAATTGATATACTCCGCTCATCACCTGAGGCTGTTGCATCAGACACTTTGTGCTCGCGCAAAATCTGCCACAGCTCTTCGGTAACGAATGGCGTATAGGGGTGAAGCAGCTTCAAAATAGCGCGCTCACACACCATAGCAACCTCGAGAGCACTCTGCTTCGTAGCACCCTCCCCCCACAATCGGTGCTTAATCATCTCTAGGTACCAGTCGCAGAACTCGTTCCAGAAGAAGCCGGTAACAGCTTCAGAGGCGTGAACGATATCGCTCTTTTCAAGGTAGCTGTCGTGATTATTGACGGCCTCTCCTAAACGCGAAAGTATCCAGCGGTCTTCAAGAGCTTCGGGCTTGAAAGAATCATGACTTAGGGTAAGAGGCGCAGTCCCAAGATTGCTTAAAATAAGCTTCGAAGCGTTCCACAATTTGATGACGAGCCCTTGTCCGTTCCGGAAGATCTCCTCACTCAATTTAGTATCATGCCGCCCGAGCGGATAATTCAGTGCAATCGCCGCGCGAACAGCATCCGTACCGTATTTATCAAACAGCTCTAATGGGTCAGGAGAATTATTGAGCGACTTAGAGAGTTTCCTTCCCTGTGAATCACGCACCAGTCCGTGAAGGACAAGGGTTCTAAAGGGAACCTCCCCGAGAAGCTCAAGGCCCGCCATGATCATGCGCGCATCCCAGAAGAATAAAATATCGCGCCCCGACATCAACCAACTGTTCGGATACCAGTACGAGAGCTCTGGCGTTTTATCGGGCCATCCGAGGGTGGAGAACGGCCAAAGCTGTGAAGAGAACCAGGTATCGAGAACATCCTCATCCTGGCGCAGGTTCTTACTACTACACGACGAGCAACTCTCTGGCGGCTCTACTTGCGACATAATGTGATTACAGTCGTTGCAGTAGAACACAGGGATTCGGTGCCCCCACCAGAGCTGCCGAGAAATACACCAATCTTCTATGGTGTCCATCCAGTGGAAATAGTCGTGCTTTTCGGAATCAGGAACGATCGCAAGGCGCCCCTCCACAACCACCTGCTTCGCCTTCTCTGCAAGTGGTCTCATCTTCACGAACCATTGGTCTGAAACCATCGGTTCAAGCACACTGCGACACCGGTAGCACTCACCAACTGAGTGCGAGTATTTCTCGATCTTCTCTACGTGACCGAGCGCTTCAAGATCAACAACAACCCGCTTACGAGCTTCCAGACGATCAAGGCCTACATACGACCCTCCCGCTGCCTCAGTCATTTTTCCATCGAGGCCAATCACTACCTCAATCGCTAATCCGTGTGCCTGAGCAGCGTGGTAGTCGTTCGGATCATGGGCTGGCGTAAGCTTTACAACACCTGTACCAAACTTCGGATCGACGAACGGATCTGCGATGACTGGAATGAGCCGATTCTTTATCGGCAGCAGCACCTGCTTACCTACTATTGATGTGTAGCGTGAGTCATCAGGATGAACTGCTACCGCAGTGTCTCCAAGCATCGTCTCCGGTCGCGTTGTTGCTACGACAACTGATTCACCCGTCGGCATACCATTACTATCAGCGATCGGGTATCGAAGGTGCCACAGATGGCTTCCTTGGTTCGCGTGCTCCACCTCATCGTCACTGAGAGCTGTACCACACACGGTGCACCAATTGACCATGCGCTTACCGCGGTAGATCAATCCCTTATTGAAGAGCTGCACGAAGGCCGTTAATACCGCGCGGGCTAAGCCGTCATCCATTGTGAAGCGCTCGCGCTTCCAGTCACATGAGCAGCCAAGTCGCTTAAGCTGCTGAATGATGATGTGCCCGTGTTTCTCCTTCCACTCCCACACTTTCTTGAGAAATTCATCACGCCCGAGGTCGCGCATGCGGATTCCCTCCTTCTCAAGTTGGCGCTTCACCACATTTTGAGTGGCGATACCAGCATGGTCAGTGCCTGGGATCCACACAGCGGAGAACCCACGCATTCTGTGCCAACGTGTCATGACATCCTGCGGAATGTTATCGAGCACATGCCCCATGTGGAGGATGCCGGTTACATTCGGGGGTGGGATTACAACGCAGAAGGGCTTCTTTGAGGGATCCACCTTGGCGTGGAAGATGTCGAGGTCTTCCCACATCTGATAGATGCGTTGCTCAGCATCCTGGTGGACGAACTGTTTTGTCATAAGTTCGGGCGCGGTCATGGTGTGTACTCCCAAGGGTCAGTGGCGTGCGAAACCTTATCATTCCGGAGCCGTAGTGTCACTGGAAGCAATCAGAGGAAAATTGTAGCGGAGCCAATTTTTGCCGGGAGAGCCCCGCTCGCCAGCGATATTCGACGCTACCTCGGTATCGGGAACGGAAAGACCTGAGGCTTCGAAGCGATACTCTGACTAACAGTGATCTTTCCCAAGCGAGAAGTCTTGATAACACCGCGACGAGCGATCCGGGTGAGGTAAAGCTGGTAACTTCCTACTGGAAGAATCTGTACTGCCCTGCTCTTCCTTAAAGGCGCAAAAAAAGTTTGAGTGTCAGAGGTAAAGGTCACCGTTGCCTTACCAAAAAATTTGCGGACGACCACGGCTGCGATACCAAATTCGGGCGACGGCGTCACGGTTGCGACTGGCGTGGCAGTCGGCTCCGGTGGGGACGGAGGTGCTGCGGGTGTGCCGTTAGGCGGTGTTGGCTCACCGGGCACGGCCGTAGTTGGAGTTGGCTGCGGTGTTGCGGTCCGCGCTATCGTAGGAGTAGCAGACGGAGTAGCAGTCACACTCGGCGTGGGAGTTGCAGCTGGCGGAGTTCCGGTTACGAGCGGTGTAGGAGTAGCTGTAGGTGCTGTACCGTTGGTGAACTCAACGATGCCAGTAGAACCGTCAGTCGAGACAAATTTTATAGAAACGGCACCTGAAGTGTAAGTCTCACCGACCGCAAGTGACGTGATGAGATTAGTGTAGGTATCAGTCAGCTTCCCCCAATGAATACTCACCCTATTATTGAAGTTGGTCGGCAAATTCGATGCATATGCACCGATCCTGCTGCGCATTGACAGGAGGTAGTACCGACTCGGATCGGCTGGATTCTTAACCCTCACAAGTTGGAGCGTTCCAGATGAGGGTGCGGGGGATGCAGCAGCCGCGTTGACCTCAGTCGGTAGCATCGTGAATGTCTGACTGGTTTCAGTCATGACCGCTCGTTCTGCCGGAAGCCAACCAAGCTGCTCCTGACTGTGCGCAGTAAATCCGCGGTACCCAATCCCGGCATACCCCATTGCGCTACTCGTATCACAGTACTCGCACGCTGCCGTGCCGGAATTATCAGGGTCGGTGCGGGCATGATGGAGTGTCAGATTGTGTCCCAGTTCGTGGAAGACAACGTCAGCAGTCGACGAATTCGGGGTGCCGTAATCATTCGTCCACGCACGACACGTTCCGAAGCATCCAAGGTTTCCAAGTCCAGCCCACGAACAACCGGTTTCGGGGAGGAAGTACACAATGTGCTGAAAATCAGAGACTGTTACACCTCGAGCGAGCAAAGCAGCATCGACCGCATCGGCCCAGCCCGTAGGATTACACCCTGCCTTGGAGAAGGATATCGTTACCTCCTCAACTCGAGATCCACCAACATTGTTAGTCTCGCGGGGAAAAGAGACGACTCCATTCGAGGCAGCCTTATACCAGTCATTCACGTTTTTTGTAGCATCCCACATGAATCCAGCAAGGTCGGATAAAGATGCCGTAGGACTGCCATCAGAAAATACCACGCGGACAGGAAGCGCGCGTCGGGCTCCAAAGATCCCCTCAGAGCTAATGGACTGCACTAAAAGGGGCTCCAGTTCATCGACCACCACGACCTTACCGCCTAGAGGTAAGCTTGCTTCAGTTCCTTTAACTCGCGCTATGGTTCCACTCGGGATGTCATCAACGGATACAGCGGCCGCAAAGAGAAGGTGATAGGTGGTGACAACAGCATCTTCCCGAACGATGAGGTCGAGTCGTTCATCGTGGGAACCACTCAGTGAGCTGTCCTCAATGCTTACCTGTA
>JAYVGZ010000393.1:0-12875 GCA_043771805.1 Pseudomonadota bacterium | reverse complement strand
GATTGGGGCTACTTGCTGGTTTTACCAGATGTGGAGTGGTTTCGGAGAGTCGGGAAAGAGCATCCCAATCGGCTGGGGAACGTACATAACCAACTTCGTATTCTGGGTTGGTATAGCGCACTCGGGAACACTTATCTCGGCCGTTCTTTACCTCTTCCGTGCAAGCTTTCGTCAGCCAATCTACCGGTTGGCTGAAGCAATGACCGTGTTTGCGGTAATGACAGCGGGCCTTTTCCCGATCATTCATCTTGGGCGACCATGGTATGCTCTCTGGCTAATGCCGTACCCGAATCAGAGGGCGTTGTGGCCAAATTTCCGTTCTCCGCTTCTGTGGGACGTTTTTGCTGTTTCGACCTACTTCACAATCTCAGCCACGTTTTTTATTGTCGGTCTCATACCAGATATCGCGTGTGCTCGTGATGCAGCGACAACTCGATTCCGGAAGATTCTTTACGGCGTTACCTCACTTGGGTGGAGGGGAAGTCATCCTCAATGGAAGCACTATCAGGCGGCCTACTTGATATTTGCCGCCTTTGCGACACCCCTCGTTGTGTCCGTTCACTCGGTGGTATCTTGGGACTTCGCGATGAGTATCGTTCCAGGATGGCATGCAACAATCTTCCCACCTTACTTCGTTGCTGGAGCGATATTTTCCGGCGTTGCGATGGTGATAACACTCGCAATTCCTCTTCGTAAGGCGTTCGGTTTAGAAAGAATCATTACGCACTTCCACTTCGATGCGATGAGTAAACTTATTCTTATGACTTCAGGTGTCGTGTCTTACTCGTACGCGACTGAGTTCTATACTGCCTGGTTCAGTAACAACCCGTTCGAGAGGTTTCAGTTCTGGTTCCGACCGTTCGGAGAGTTTTGGCTTCCGTTCTGGGGCATGACCACATGCAACTGTTTCTTACCACAGCTTTTGTGGGTAAAATCTCTTCGGACGAACATCACATTTCTCTTCATTCTCTCTATCTTCATAAACATTGGAATGTGGCTTGAGCGCTTCAATATCATCTTCCAATCGCTTTCAAGAGAGTTCGTTCCTGCAGCCTGGGGTGGATACAATTTCTCTTGGGTAGAAGTTGGAATTACCGTGGGGGCTTTCGGTTGGTTCGGAATGTGGATGACGCTCTTTATTAAGTTCTTCCCGTCAGTTGCGATCACAGAGATCAAGGAGATCCTTCCACCGCCGATGCGCCGTTCAAAACCGGGGCACCACTAGAAGTTTTGTAACGCGGTGAAGAGTAGAAAGATTTGAACGGAGCCGAATATGGTTGAATCAAGCAGAGCAGTAGTTGGTGTGTTCACTTTCTTGGACGATGCTCTTGAGGCAGTAAAGAAGGTACAGGCAGCCGACATAGACTACCGTATGTACTCGCCGGTGCCTCGGCACGAGATAGAAGAAGTTACCTATCCTCAGAAGAGTCCTGTCAGGATAGTGTCCTTATGTGCCGCGATAACGGGGTGCGCCGCAGGCTTTGCCCTCGCGATTTTAACATCTTTGGACTGGCCGATTCGGACTAGTGCCAAAAA
This sequence comes from Pseudomonadota bacterium, assembly GCA_043771805.1. Classification (GTDB taxonomy): domain Bacteria; phylum Bdellovibrionota_C; class UBA2361; order UBA2361; family OMII01; genus JAYVGZ01. The sequence goes on along the minus strand of JAYVGZ010000393.1, from coordinate 11,339 downwards.
TATCGTCTCAATCCCTGCCTTTTTCGTGCCGGGTTACGAGTGGACAATCCTTTTTGGTGGCGTATTCACCCTTTTTGCGCTCCTCTACTTCTGCAAAATCCCCAATGTCCTAAGGGCGATCGGTTACGATCCTCGGTTCTCGAACGATAAGTTCGGTGTTGTTGCAGCATGTACCGGCGCTCAGGTCGAAGATATTAGGAAGAAGATGCTCGATAGCGGCGCAGACGAAGTAAACGTTAGAGATGGTTTGTAAAATGAAGGTGAGAAGGCTCATGAAAGTGCTCAGCCAGTGTGGGATAAGAGAGCAGGCCAGGACGGCGGCGGAAAAAGCCGGCAAAGTAGTGTTGCTTGCAGCCCTCTATGCGTCAGCCGCCGTACTGCTCGTGGCTGGTGACGCCCACGCATTGCCGTTCAATGATGATATGGTGAATATCAACAAACACAGCCGCACCGGTGTGATGATGCGGCCCAAGGCACTCAACTCTGTGCCACTCGGGAGCGTGCAAACCCGACTAGTGTCAAAGCAGGACGCAGAGAGCTTGGTTAACCCTCTTAAAGGGGACCCTCACTCTACTGCAAGTGGAAAACGGCTTTGGGCGGTTAACTGCCTTCCCTGTCATGGAGACATAAGTAAAACCCCTTATGTGCCTGGGTACGTAGCAGCGAAACTGCCACTTATTCCTCCGGATCCGACCTCTGAAATGTACAAGACAAAGACCGATGGCTTCTTTTACGGCGTAGTCCACCTGGGCGCCCAGGGAATCATGCCAGTCCTCGGTTGGAAGTTTTCGGCGACGGAACATTGGGACATCACGAATTATATTCGTGCGATGCAGACTGCAGTTAGAGAAACTCGTTAATTGGGAAGGTAGATTAAGATGTCGCACGTGCATGTTATTCCGGTGAACATCGACAGCGTTATTGAGGCTGGGCCAATAAAGGCGACCAGCGCCACGCTCGTTAAGCTTTGGCTGATGATTTTTGTTGGCCTGTTCGTTTTCTGTAGCAATTTGATCTTTGGTGATGCTGCAGTTACCTGGGGCGCTTTTTACGTCAATACGGTTTTCTTTATGGGCCTCTCGCTTGGAGGCACGATGACGACGGTGATAATGCAGATTGTTCGAGCAACCTGGGGAGCGCCCATTCGGCGTTTGGCCGAAGCCAATATCGCTTTCTTTCCGATCGCATACACCGCGCTTCTGACGACATACTTTGGCCGTGAGTATTTATTCTACTGGGGAAGGGCTCCCATGCCAGGTCGAGAATGGTGGATGCAGCCGACCTTCGTTTACGTCAGGTTCTCGATACTCTTTGCCCTTCTTTTTATCCTCATGGCTCGGTTCGTTTTCTTAAGCCTACGTGGCGACGTCGGGCTAGCTCATGATAGGGCTAAGGATAAATCTAAGTGGAATTTACCCATTCACCAGTACCTGCTGCGTGGATGGCGCGGCGCTGAACGAGAGGTTCTACCTCTTCAGCGCAGTATGTCCGTGAGTGCGCCAGTAGTTGTGTTCGCTTATGCGATCGTTGTCTCGCTTTTTTCATTCGAGATGATAATGGGCCAGAACCCTTCCTGGATGTCCAATCTTTTCGGAGCCTTTATCTTCGTTAGTCAGGTTTACATCGGTTGGGCGAGCTTGGCGTTGATGACCATGTTCTTTAGTAAGAACAACAAGAAGTTTGGAGAGCTAGTATCGACACAGCAGACTTGGGACCTCGGTAAATTAACGCTCGGATTCTGCATGTTGTGGGGATATATGTTCTGGAGCCAGTTCTTAGTTCAATGGTACGGCAACCTTCCAGAGGAGACACAGTGGCTCATTCTGAGAACTCGAGAGTATCCTTGGAAGGGTATCGCGTGGGTCGTCTTCGCTATGTGCTTTGTTATTCCCTTCGTGTGCTTGCTCAGTAGGGATCTCAAGAAGACTCCGTTGGCATATGCGACCGTTTGCTTCATCGTTATGAGTGGGGTGTGGCTCGACCGGTACCTTATAATTATGCCGGAGGTTAGCCCTGGTGCGGTACCTTTCGGAATTACAGAGATAGGAATATTTATAGGTTTTCTAGGGGCTTACCTCTTGTGTATTAGAACATTCCTTTCAAAATTCCCGTTTGTGACTGTGTCTCATCCCCTTACTCACGGAAGTTCGGAGTGGTAGGGTTGAGTTCAGTGCGGAAGACGTGATAGAACCCCGACTCGTTAATTTGCAGTTCAAGTTTCGATGCAAAGTGCTGACCGAAAGTCCTCACTAGGCACATTGTAGTAATGTAAGTTTTCTAGAGAAGTAAGTTATGGCTGTTCCCAAGAAGCGAACTTCATATTCAAAGCGCAATATGCGTCGTTCTCACCATGCACTTGAGCGCACATACGCTATCGTCTGCCCCAAATGTGGTGAGGCTGTTTTGCGGCACCGCGCTTGCACAGCGTGTGGCACATACCGTGGCAAACAAGTAATCGCAGACCCAGTCGCTTAGTACGTACCCAGTACACACTCGGTGATTAGATCTGCATTGAAGGCATCGTTGATCTTTTAACGGTGCTGCCACAAACGGCTCGTCAATTTTTCCAATTATTAGCAGCTAAGGTATTCTCTTGACCTCTGAGAACTCCAACCTGGCAGAAAGCAGAGCTCCAATAGCTGTTGACGCTATGGGTGGAGACCACGGTCCTAAGGTCGTGGTCGATGGTGCAGTTGAGGCGGCAAGGGCATTCGGGCTCGGCAGTATACTTGTTGGTGATACCGCCCTGCTGCAGCCACTTCTCGAGAGCTATCCAGATTTTCAGACTCTTCCTATTTCCATTCATCATGCAGCCGAGTGCATTGGTATGGATGAAAGCCCCGGCCTCGCAATTCGCGGAAAACCCGATGCATCGATTCGTGTGGCCTTTGAGCTGGTTGCAGAAGGGAAGGCATCCGCAGTAGTAAGTTCGGGAAATACCGGAGCCATAATGGCAGCTGGAGTGTTTGTCGGTGGCACCTTACCGGGTATTGCGCGACCGGCGATTGCGTCACTGATTCCGAAGGCAAACTCTGATGTCCCTACGGTCCTCCTTGACTCTGGTGCAAACACTGGATGCCAGGCGTTCCAGTTGGTTCAGTTCGCTCTGATGGGGCATTACTACGCGGTCTCTGCCCTTGGCTGCGAGAGGCCGCGCGTGGCGCTGCTCTCTAATGGAACAGAGATTACAAAGGGGAACGATATCATCCGTTCCGCCGCCATGATGCTGGCAGACCTTGAGGGAATTGATTTCATCGGTTACGTGGAGGGGCGTGATATAGCGCGCGACGTGGTTGATGTGGTTGTGTGCGACGGATTCGTAGGTAACATCGTTCTCAAGGCGATGGAGGGTAGTGTGGCCCTCGTATTTGAATCGATCAAGCGGTACGTAGAGCACAATTACTTGGCAAAAATTGGCTTGTGGCTTGCAAAGCCAGCGTTAAAGGGGCTCTTTAGGGAAAAGTTGGATCCCGCCGCATACGGTGGTGCGCCGTTGCTTGGTTTGGGTCAGATCGGAATTAAATGTCACGGATCTTCCTCAAGTCGTGCCGTGATGAATGGTATTCGAGTGGCCAGCACCTTCGTAGACCAAGGAATGCTCGGTAAGTTGAGCTCTGCACTTGGTCAGCTCGATATTAAGTCTGCTGGCATCGCTGGCGACGATGGTAACGGGTGGTCCCGAGTTTTCGAAAAGAATAAAAACGGTCGGAGCCGCAAGGCGCAGTCGACAACAGAGGGTACTTCAGGAGACGGAGATGGCAGAGAGTAAGAGAAGAGTAGCTTTGGTTACCGGAGCATCGCGCGGAATAGGGAGAGCTATCGCGGTTGCATTCGCTCGTCTCGGTTTTCACGTTGTTGTGAACTATGCGTCATCGCCTGAGGCGGCTCAGGAGACACTCAATGAATGCCGAGCTGTAGGAGGCGATGGTGAAGTGATGAAGTTCTCGGTGGGCGAGAGTCAGGCAGTTGAAGATGCCTTCGAAAGTATTAAAAGCCGCCACGGAAGATTAGACGTTCTCGTTAACAACGCGGGCATTTCGAAGGATGGTTTGATCCTCCGAATGAAGGATGAAGAGTGGCTGACCACGCTTGCTGTGAACTTGAATGGAGCCTTTTTCTGCTCACGTGCGGCGTCTAGAATGATGTTAAAGGCCAAGTCAGGTCGTATTATCAACATTAGTTCTGTTGTTGGAGAGATGGGAAATGCCGGGCAAGTTCCGTACGTATCCTCGAAAGCGGGGATGATCGGAATGACCAAGGCTTTGGCGCGCGAGTTGGCCTCTCGCGGGATAACGGTTAATGCCATTACCCCTGGTTTCATCGAAACAGATATGACAGGGGCGCTCGACGAGAAGCTAAAAACAGAACTTAAGTCCTCAATACCGTTGGGCAGGTTTGGTCATGCCGAAGAGGTGGCTCAGCTTGCAACCTTTCTTGCGTCCGAAGGCGCTGCCTATATCACCGGCCAAGTGATCGGTATCAATGGCGGCATGTATATGTAGCTGGGTCGCTTCCCGGGCAGGGTGTAAGGGTTGCTTGCAAGAGGCTCACTGCGGGGGTTTTTCTGACGGTGACTGAATGACCCTCTTGACTATCAAGGGCCTGTACCCATAGATTTTGGCCGTTCAGAGGCGCGCAAGACCGTGTTAAGCCGATAGTACCGACGAGGTAAGATCCAATGTACCGAGACGGTGCTGGGTTCAGTGGCGATTCGGGTCAGCTCTGACGGTTGAGACCATAGCGGAAGTACTCGAGGCTTCTGAGAGTAGTCGGTATTTAGGGTAGAGGAAGCGGTTTCGAGCGAGAGTTTTTAAGCTTTACACCGCTGGCTTTATTTCGCTTTTATAGGCATAGTCTGCAGGCTTAGTTCGCCGGCGGAGCATTTTTTACGCATTTACACCGGTAACCTGATTTTAAGGAGACGCAGTTTCATGGCAACACCTGAAGAAGTAGCAGAGCGAGTTAAAGGAATAATCGTAGACCAATTGGGTGTTAGCTTGGAAGAAGTTACCCCCGCAGCGTCTTTCATTGAGGACCTTGGGGCTGACTCACTCGACATCGTTGAGCTCATCATGGCTCTCGAAGAAGAGTACGAGATGGAGATTCCCGATGAGGATGCTGAGAAGATCCAGACTGTAGATGATGTAGTAAAGTACATTCAGAGCAAGCAGTCATAATCCCAGATAACAACGTACCCGCCTGTTCGAGCCCCCTCGTAAGTGGTGTGGCGGGTCAAGGTTGTAATCGGTGAGAGGGCCCCACAGTGGGCCCTTTTTTGTTTCTGAAAGTTTTCTCAAATTATTGCGGACAGCTGTTCGGCACCGCAAAAGAATTTTATATCGAATAGAGTCGGAGATGCGGAGTAATGAAGGTCCCAGCCACCCAGTCCTACGAGTCTCGTTGTCGTTCCCTCTCTGAGGCAGACAGTGATGTTTTCGACCTGATCCAACGCGAGACAGCGCGACAGGAGTTCGGTCTTGAGATGATCCCTAGTGAAAACTTCGTCAGCGAAGCAGTGCTGGAGGCGATGGGCTCAATTTTGACCAATAAATATGCCGAAGGTCAGCCCGGTAAGCGATACTACGGTGGGTGTTCGGTCGTTGATGAAGTAGAGAGCCTCGCCTCAAGTAGAGTGTGCCAACTTTTTGGTACCGAATTTGCAAACGTTCAGCCCCACTCTGGTGTCCAGGCGAATCAGGCCGTTTTTGAGGCTTTTATGAAACCCGGCGATACCTTTATGGGACTTCGCCTCGATCATGGTGGACATCTTTCTCACGGGAGCCCCGTCAATTTCTCCGGGAAGCACTACAATGTCGTGGCCTACGGGGTTGATAAAAATACTCACCTAATTGACCCAGAAGAAGTACGCAGCCTTGCGAGGGCCAACAAGCCGAAGTTGATTATAGCTGGTGCTACCGCCTACTCGCGAAAGATCGATTGGGCGTTCTTTCGGGAGGTTGCTGATGAGGTCGGTGCGATTTTAATGGCAGACATCGCCCATTATTCTGGCCTTGTTGCAGGTGGGTCGTATCCGTCTCCTGTTCCGTACGCCGATGTCGTAACGACCACTACTCACAAAACTCTGCGGGGACCGCGCTCTGGGATGGTGATGGGGAGAGAGCAGTGGCGCAAGGCCATCAACAAGTCTGTGTTTCCTGGGCTCCAAGGCGGCCCTCACATGCACACTATCGCGGCCAAAGCGGTAATGGCGAAGGAGGCGGCTACACCAGAGTTCAAGGCGTATGCGACTCAGGTGGTTGATAATGCGCGTGCTCTTGCAACTGAACTCATTAGTCGTGGACTCAACATCGTTTCAGGCGGAACGGATAGCCACTTAATCGTAGTGGACCTACGTCCAATTGGAGTTACCGGCAAAGTCGGGGAGGAGACGCTCGATAAAGTGGGGATAACGGGTAACAAAAATACAGTGCCATATGACCCTCAACCACCCGCAATCTGCAGCGGAGTTCGATTAGGCACTCCGGCTCTAACAACTAGAGGGATGGGCACCCAAGAGATGAAATTGGTAGCTGGATTCATCTGTGATGCTCTTTCGAATGCTGCCGACGAGAAAAAACTTGCTCACATTCACGAAGGAGTTAAAGAGCTCAGTGGGCGCTTTCCACTCTATAGGCACCAGCTCATCAATGACCAGGGGAGATAGCCAAGGATATGTTTTGTCCGAAGTGCAACTCTGACAAGACATCAGTCACAGATTCTCGGAGCGATGGAGGAGCGATTCGTCGTCGCCGGGAGTGTCAGATGTGTGACTACCGATTTACCACGTACGAGCGTGTTGAGCTCTCCTTGCCCCTGGTTATAAAGAAGGATGGACGCCGCGAGGCATTTGACCGGGAGAAGATCCGCGGAGGTTTCCGTCGATCTTGTGAGAAGCGACCGGTGAGCACTGAAACTATTGATGCTGCCGTTGAAAGTGTCGAGAAGCGAATGCAGGAGCTTTGCCTCAAGGAGGTCGATAGCAGATTACTTGGAGAGGCGGTTATGGATGAACTACGTAAGCTCGATAAGATCGCTTACGTTCGGTTTGCTTCTGTGTACCGTGAGTTTTCGGATGTAGCGCAATTTGTAGACGCGCTAGAGAGTTTATCGGGTAGCCCAGATGGGATGACGCCCCGTATCCGCGACGTGAAGGGAGACGATCTCCCGCAGTGTACTAAGGAGGCGGATGAATAGGCTACAGCTACCCGGAACAACATTGCCCGCCTCCTTAGTATTTTTGATGCTTTTGCGCGCATCCGCGCGCTACTTACTACCTGGGCGCCTTTCTCAGAATGTACCAATTTGTGGCCTATTTAGGCGCCCAGGTAGTAAGTGAGGGTCGCGAGTGGTAGCGGCGATAGTATCGTCCCCGTCGACCCAATTGAAACGGTTCTGGAACAGTTCCGGGCCGGCGCGATAGTAATCATCATTGATGACGCTGACCGGGAAAACGAGGGTGACCTGGTAATAGCAACTGAGGCTGTAACCTCAGAATCGCTCGCCTTTATGATGAACGAGGGGCGGGGCCTTATCTGTGTTAGTGTATCGGTCGATGTGGCTGAGCGCCTGAATCTCCCCCTGCAGGTGCTAAACAACAATTCTCCTTTTCAGACCCCTTTTGCGATCAGCATTGATCACCGGGACGTAGCAGCGCGAGGGGTTTCTGCGGAGGCCCGAGCGCACACCATGCGCTGCCTCGTCGATCCGAAGGCTCTACCCGAAGATTTTGTGAGTCCGGGCCACGTTTTTCCCCTTATCGCAAACGAGGCTGGAGTGATGGGGAGGCAAGGGCAAACGGAGGGTGCTTACGACCTTGCGCGGTTGGCTGGGCTCGCTCCTTCGGGCATCGTGTGTGAAATTCTGAGCCCTGACGGGACGATGACGCGAGGAGAAGACCTTGTTGCATACGCCCGTAGACACAATCTTCTCATTACCAGTGTTGCCGAGATTCGGCGGTACCGCGCCTTGCACGAGATAGCGGTTCGCCGAATCTCATCGCGAACCGTTCAAACGGATTTCGGAGAATTTTTTGCTGTTGTCTACTCGGATGATGTTGGAGGTAAAGAACATCTTGCCCTCGTGCGGGGCGAACTAAGCGGTATGCCGGCCTCTTACTCGCCGCTCGTTCGTCTGCATTCAGAATGCCTTACTGGCGATGTCTTTGGTAGTCGGCGGTGCGACTGTGGGGCGCAGCTCTCAGGAGCTATGGCACTTATCGTGAAGGAAGGGGCCGGCGTAATCCTTTATTTACGCCAAGAGGGTCGAGGTATTGGCTTAGAAAATAAAGTGCGCGCATATGAGTTGCAGGATCAGGGCTTAGATACAGTTGAAGCCAATGAGCGCCTCGGCTTTGAACCGGACGAGCGTGACTTTGCGGTTGGTGCGCACATGCTACGTGACCTCGGGGTAGAGCGTATTAGATTGATCACCAACAATCCGCGTAAGGAGAAGACCTTAAAGCAGTTGGGGCTTGAGGTGATTGAACGGGTGCCGATGATTGTGGAAAAGGATCCGTTGAGTGAAGGGTATCTACGGACGAAGCGGGACAAGTTGGGGCATCTTCTCTAACATTTGAGCGAGGCAGGCTAAAGAGATCTTTTCGGCTCGCCAGCTGGAGCAAGCTTTCTCCGCCTATACTTTCCGGTTACATCTGAAGTAAAACACCGTCGAAGCGGTTCTTCTACGATGAAGTGTAAAAGAGCCGAGAATGCCAGCAACAGTATCGTAGTCATGACGAATCCGTTGTTGCACAAATCGCGCGCCATTTGCATAAAAAAACCGTCGTGAATCAGGTAGGAGGCGAAAGAAATTTTCCCCAAGGTCACGGCGACTCGATTTGAAAGCATGCGATAGAGGAATCCCTTTCGCAGATCGAGTGAATAGATGAACAAAGCGGTCGGCAAGGGCAGGAGCGTGTTATGGAGTACTAGGCCGGGTATCGCATGAAACGCAAGTATCCCTTGGCCTTGCTTAGAAATCACCAACAGCATCACAGCAGCAGTAATTCCAAGGAGCGAGGCCAATGAGAGGTGGCGATATTGTAGGGCAGCTATTTTACTCCCGTGTAAGGGTAAATAGGCCCCGCACAGGAACTCGAATGCTCTACCGAAGAAAGAGTAGGTGAACATAAATTGCAAAGTGGGTAAAAATGGGTCGAGGTGGAGTTGATGAGAAATCAAAACCAGAGCTATCCCCACGATATAAAGTAACCCGGTGACGACGAGTAAGGGCAGTCGTCGCAGGGCAATGGTGAGGAAGGGTGAAGAGATGTAAAAACACTCTTCTTCTGTAAGAGTCCAGAGATGTGGTGCTGCTGAGAAGATTGTAGAGTCAAACCAAGCGGGCGTGAGCGAGAGATATACCAGCCAGGTGGAGAGATTTGCTTGTTGGGTGTAAATCAGAGCTACGAGTGAGACTACGAAGGCTAGAGGGTACACCCGAGCGAGTCGATTCCGTAAATATGAAAAGTACCACCTGCAGCTGGGAAGTGATTCTTGCGCATAGCGCTTGGTAATCAAGTGCCCGCTAAGGACGAAGAAAATTGAGACTCCGATGTAAAGCTCATCCAGGGCGGATTTGGGAAAGCGGCCGAGGTGGTTGCTCCATGGATGAAAATGAAAAATGTAAATGAGTGCGGCTGCAACAAAACGCACTCCTGTTAGCGCGGGATTGTAGTATTTTTCAGACGTAGTCTGACCATTTGAACCCGGGAACAACATCAATTCAACCTGCGGCTATAAATTTTGCTAGAAAAGAGATCTGCGCTTGCGCCCAAATCTGGTAGCCCAGGGTATTAAAATGCATGTCATTCTTTATAAATAGCTGATTAGGCTCGCGGCCTCCAAGACGACCCCGCAGCTCGCTTGCACTATCGAGATAGCCAGCGCCTTCAACGGCGGCGACAGTCTCAAGTTCCGTCATCGGTTGAAGTGACCACCGGCCGTCGAGCTGCTCTCGGTGCGGAACACCCGTAATCACTACCTTGATCCCATTTCTTTTTGCGAGCCTGATAAATCTACCGAGCATTTTTATTGTGTATGCGACCTGATCAGAGGTTTCTTTACTACGCTCTGGATCGCACCAAGCAAAAAGAGCTGGAACCTTCGTGGAACTAATTGTCTTGTCTTTCGAATCTTCAATCTTTTTCAGTATCGCCCTTAGAAAAGCTGAAGAATAGACAATAGATCTCAAGGTAACCTCAAATTTTGAGAGTTTGTAGATACCATCAGCAGTTCGAATGCTTGTCTCTTTATGAGGATGGCCAGGAGGGCAGGAGAGCGGCTCTCCTTCGCCGTCTACGATCAGAGTCGAGTTGTAAAGCGCATCATCAAAGACATCAGTCATATCGACGTTTACAACTACAAGGTCTGGTTGATATTTGAGTATCTTAGTTTTTAGCACTAAGTAATACAAAGTTGGTGAATACGAAGAGGTGCCTGTATTTATTACCTCAAGTCGTTTTCCAGCTGGCGGCGTCAGATTTCTTTCTACGAGAGCGGGCACTGAATCCTCGATTGGACAGGTACCTTCGGTAAATGAATCACCAAAATACACAATTCGATATGTACCTTGTGGCTTGACCTGAGTGAATTCACGCTCAGAAAGCCATCCTTCAGAGTTATAGGAGTGGGTATATGGTGGTATTCCGCGATTCTGAAAGTCGGTATGGATGAAACGTGAGGATGGCCGCCAGGTATGGTTCAGAACTGGATCAGGAATGAGCGGCGCCGCCTGCTCCCCTCCTACCACCCGGAAAGTAAGCTCTAGGCACAGTAGTAATAAAAAACTTGGAGCTAGCGTGCGAATCCACTTTTTCCTTGTTATTCGTTTTGCCTTGCGCGTCAGATTCTTCAATTATCTGCTTATAATGAGATTGAACTACGAGGTTACTTTATACCGGTCTCGAGATATCTCTCTTTACTATCCGGTGAGTCTATCATAGGGAGTAGTAAATCCAAGGGCGCTGTATAGGTAGCGAGAATTGTATCCCTCGATATGCCGACTGACGATTTTATCGCGTCATCGATCGAGAGTTGTGCCCGTAGACGTATGGGAACCCTCGGGAGTAGCATTGAGAATCGCAATCCACTGCTCTTACGTCCGAGCAAGTGTCTAAGGTTGAAAAACCGGCGAATTTCAGGTAACCACGCCGGACTATTAAGCAGCCTTGCTCTTCTAAAAATCGACATCAAGGGTCTGTCGCATGGGAAATTCCGCTGAACTCACAGCAAATACAAAGAGTAATTTTTTTTGTGCGGTTGTTGCCTGCATCGCATGTACAGGAGTTCTCTTTATTCGCAAACCGGATGCATTCCTGAATCCTCAATTTTGGGCAGAGG
>JAYVGZ010000392.1:0-3903 GCA_043771805.1 Pseudomonadota bacterium | reverse complement strand
GTACTCAATCGCTTTGACGGCATTATTGGTGCTGCGCCTGTTGTCTTACTCGCATTCTTACTGATGGGTTGGATCTAATGCGGCGAGTTGCGGTAGTCGGCTCTACCGGATCAATAGGTCAGTCAGCGCTTGAGCTGATCCGCGAAAACCGCCGCGAGTTTAGCGTGGAGCTCCTTGTCGCCGGCAGGCAATGGGAGGCGCTAGCGCGGTCTATTGTTGAGTTTAGACCTTCGGTGGCTGGGCTCTCCGATCGGGCGAGCTTTGAAAAGTTACAGAGCGAGTTAGGACTCTCTGCACTCGCTACTTCCTTTGAAGGCACTCGACTCGTATGCGGTGAAAGCGAGATATGCGTCGCTATCGCTGAGAGTAAGGCTTCAGTTGTTCTTGCAGCTGTTGTTGGGATGGCAGGGCTTCCCGGCGTCTTGGCTGCCGCACGTGCTGGCAAGAGTATTGCGCTTGCCAACAAAGAGTCTCTGGTTGTTGCTGGTGGAATTGTCCTTGAGGCTGTGCGAGCGAGCGGAGCTCACATAGTTCCGGTTGATAGTGAACACTCGGCAATTTTTCAGTGCTTACAAGGGGTAAAACGGGAAGATCTTGAGTCTGTGATTTTGACCTCTTCGGGTGGGCCTTTTAGAACAACACCGGCCACTCAGTTTGATTCGATTACAGTAGAAAAAGCACTTAAGCACCCGAAGTGGAGTATGGGGGCTAAGATCTCCATCGACTCGGCAACGATGATGAACAAGGCGCTTGAGGTCATTGAAGCTCACTGGCTGTTTGATCTTCCACCGCAGGGAATAGAGGTAGTGGTTCATCCTGAGCACATCATTCATTCGCTCATTCGTCTCCGGGATGGCTCGGTGTTGGCGCAGCTCTCTGTTCCCGATATGAAGGGGCCGATCGGATTTGGATTGACGTATCCTGAGAGGCGGCTAAGGGTGGCAATGCCCCACCTGGACCTCTACAAAGTAGCTCAGATGAATTTTGAGCAGGTCGATGACGACAGATTCCCAGGGGTCTCTAGGGCAAAGGAGTGTCTCCGGGTAGGGGGCGGAGCAAGCGCCGTGATGAATTCGGCCAATGAAGTAGCGGTCGAGGCTTTTTTGCAGAAAAAGATCCCATTAACCGGTATTAACCGGTTAATCGGAGACGCCTTACACAGTTTTGGCGGGATTGGGTACTCAGGGCTAGAAGACTTACTGGGCCTGTGCTCATCCGTTACTGACTGGGCTCGACAACGGGTGGGGATTGTTCCAAAGTAAAAGAGTAATACGAGACAACAGTTGGTGGTTCAAAGTTTTATGGGCATAGGCATTCCGGTAGCGATCCTTATCCTTGCAGTGCTTATCTTCGTCCATGAGATGGGTCATTTCTTGGTCGCGAAGTTCTTCGGGGTCGGTGTACTCGAATTTGCGATCGGTTTTGGGCCGAAGCTTTTTTCGTGGCAGACCACTGAGACAACCTACACGCTGCGGGCGATACCGCTCGGCGGTTTTGTTCGAATGACCGGGGATGACCCGCGTATGGTTCACGGTGAATTGCTGGTGGAAGAGGGCTCCGTAGGCGGAGCTTCACCGATTGAGGGCTCCCAGAGTGATCTTACCCCGACTCAAATAGCACTTGTTAACGATGAATCTCGGTGGTTTCTACGGCAAGGCTACGTTTCAAAATGTGCGATCGTCATCGCAGGGCCGCTCTTCAACTTCCTTTTCGCCTGGAGCCTCGCAGTGGGTCTCTGTTTCTGGATAGGTGTTCCAGAAATGGCAAACGTTCCCGAAGGTCCGGTAACCATCGGATCTATCAGCCCAGGGATGCCGGCAGCAGCAGCAGGGCTGAAGGACGGCGACAAGGTTAAGACCATCGACGGGAGGCCAATAGTCGCTTTCTCCGAGCTGCTTCAAGCTGTTCGGGATTCGGGCGGAAAAGAGCTCGAGATCGTAATCGAGCGTCCAGTTGTAGGTGATAGTGGCGATTTAGCGGGAGCAGCGGCCCGCACAGAGACGGTGTCAGTAAAGGTCAAGCCAACCGCCGACGAGAAAGAAATCGATGTGCTCGAAGGGCGCGATGCCTCACAGGCGACGTATAGAATTGGAGTCGGGATGGCTCTGACGGGGCTTACCTACAGACCTATTGGGTTTGGAGAGGCCGTGTATGCCGGTGGCGCCCACGTAGTCGATCTTACCTATACGACGCTAAGGATTTTCAAGGCCCTTCTGAGCGGAGTGCTATCACCTCGAAAGACCATTGGCGGCCCACTCTCGATCATCGAGCAGACTGCCAAAAGCACCCAGGCAGGATTCCCACATGTTCTTGAGATGATGATTCTCTTGAACGTTAGCCTTGGAGTTATGAACCTGTTTCCTGTGCCAGTGTTGGACGGCGGGCATCTCGTGATGTTCACCCTTGAGCTTCTGAAAGGGGGCCGATTGAGTTTCCGTTTTCAAGATGCAGCTACCCGCGTAGGGATGGCCATGCTTCTGCTGTTAATGGTGTTTGCCTTTGGGAATGATATCGTGCGCATGATTCCCTGGAAGTAGGGAGTCAATATATGCGAATCGACCTGCGCAAAGTGGGGCCGTAATGGTGACTCAAATACAAGTGACTCCTTTTAAGACGGCAACCCTCGCTATCGATACGGCTGGAAATTTTTGTAGCGTCGCTGTTCTCAAATCTGAGCACGGCCGATTCGGCGCGGATCAGGCTACTTCATTTCATGTAGAATCCCTCGGCGACGGAGATCACTTTGAACAACTTCCGGCTCTCCTCGGCGAGGTCTGCGGCAAAGCTGGAATAGGAACGAGGCAGCTTACTGGAGTTGTCATTGGAACGGGGCCCGGATCATTTACCGGGATACGGATAGGGATGAGCTTTGCAAAGGGGCTTGCCTGGGCAATTCGGGTGCCACTTCTTGGTTATTCGTCATTTCTGGGTTGTGCGGCAGCTGTGGCGCAAAATCTTCCATCCAACGTAACTGATATTTATGTGGTAGCCGATGCACGCAGGGAGGAGGTCTTTCTCGGCCGCTATAAAATTGAAAAGGACCGCAGCATTGCAGAGTATGTGGCACCAAGGATAAGACCTGTACATGAGGCAGCGCTAATTTACGAGTCGGGTGGAATCGTTATAACCACGCAAAAAGGTTTCGCGTTTGGGGGGGTGCATGTTGAAGCTGTCGGAACGAGTGCGCTCGGGCTCTTGTCGCTTGCATCGCCATCTGAACCTTTTACTATTGAAGGGTTAGGCGGGGTTCATCCATCCTATCTTAGGGCTGTTTCGGCGAGAACGATTGCCGAGCGCAGCGGTCGATAGCACTTTCCGCACAGCTTCGAACCACGGTCAGAAGGGATATCGAAAGACCGCAAAACACCCCTTGACTCTCCCCGCGCACATAGCCTATTAATGCGAACTAAGGAAGCTTCAATGCTTTCTTCAAGCTGTTCCGCGCGTATTTGTATGCATGTATTCGTAAGCATGCATTCAAAAGGTTTCTGTTCCTTGAGATACGATCGCAATGGTCGTTCCTAAGGTACTTTGTACTAATAGGCGGCGGGGCTCGCTTCAGCGCTGGTGAGCTAGTTTCAGAGCTCATTTTTCAGAGATTGCTCGTATTTCCCTACTTTACCTGTTTTCTGAGTTGCTTGCGTCATAGACTTATCCGCTCCAAAGAGATCCTCTTTCAACGCGATACTTCCTTGATCAACGAGTTGCCCGCATATACAGAAAAAAGTTTCGGAAGCCCACGAGGAAAGGCCCCGGTAGGCGTTACTAGAAAGGAACCGCCTGACTTTAATTGACTCGATTGATGGACCTGAGAGTCACCATTTTAACGCGATAACTTATACGGATTGAATCGACACGCATGAATCTTAATGAACTAAAACACCTCAAGTCCGAAGAGCTGAT
>JAYVGZ010000391.1:0-2795 GCA_043771805.1 Pseudomonadota bacterium | reverse complement strand
AGCTCGGGCGTGTCGTACGCTGCACGTCGTGCGGCGCACCGTTCCAACTGCCGTGTGATACGCTTCCATTCTGCTCGACTCGGTGTAAGCTCCACGACCTTTCTAAGTGGTTCTCTGAAGAGTATCGCGTTCCTGTGGCGACATCAGAACGATCCGAGCTTGAGGAGAGCCTTGCGGGCGACCTGCGAGGGGCTGATGGAGAGTGCCCTGGAGAAGATCAGGAGTAAGACCGGCTCACGGTTTTCCGCTGCCCGTGAGCCTGCCGCTTTAACGCAGATAGTGGGGCCACTTTCTCGCCCTCCCTATTTTCAAGCACCCCTTTAGCGAGAGATGAGTGAACTTAAAAGTTACGTCTCGACTTACCCACCTCCGAAAGAAGTGAGTGTGATGCATTTGCCAGTCCAAATCGTAGGTACTCGGGGTTGATCCCTAGAGCGTCACACACCGAGTTAAAGGCAAACGCGTACTCAGTGCTTCGGTCCATGACCCATTGAAAGGCCTCAACATGCTTACTCTTTGCTTTTGAGTCGGTCGCCAAAATGTAATTTATGTAAGACTGAATACCATCAAAAAGAAGCGCAGACAGGAGAGCTCGCTCTGGGCCACTTGCATAACCCTTTCCGGAGTCGACGAGCTCGTCGACGACCGTGGTGGCGAAACCGAATTCAAAACCTTTGCCTAGTTCGAGATCGCCCGTGTTCATGACATATCCTCCGTGAATTTGGGGAAAAGTCGCACACTGTCAGCATTTTGCAGATGCAAGTGTAAGCCGGCAGGTTGTACTCTCCTCCCCTCTTTCTATTCTGATGCCGGGGAAGGCACTTCGATGCTCAATCACCCTAAAAACGGCAGTTAAGGAGAGCACAGTGGTGCAGATGACTAAAAGCGCAAAGGATTTTCTGTTTTTCGCACGGAACCCTGGCACCGTCAGGGTGAGTACGGAAGACAGAAAAGCCGCAGCGATTTCAGGCAGCTGCGCCGCTGTGCGAACCGCAACTGCCGTTTTTAGGATCACATACGGATTCATGCAGGGATCGTGCAGAATGAACCGATCCGTACTGCAGAACCTATGCAGAGTAATGAAGGGGGGAAGTATGTGGACAGACGATGATTAGCGATGACGACGGGGAGAGGCTATAAGAGCAATACGGCTGTACTGAAGTGCCGCAATAACTGCGCACAATGAGAAACAGAGAGATGAAACAACTGGATTCAAAAATCCAAGAAATATGAGCAGCACACTCGCGATACACACGAAGGACGAACCGTAGTGTACGAACGACGAAAGGATTTCATTCTTGCGCGAAGCAAGGACCATATCCGCAAGCTGAGTGTAGTCGCCACCAAGGGAAGCCACCTCAGCAACCGGGAGCTCAAATCGATCGCTTGAAATAGGAGCAACCACCATTGAATGGTGGTCGCTTTTTTCGGTCGTCGGCCCATCAGACAAGCTCGCCTTCCCTTCAGCAACCGAGTCGGAGGGGTAACCAACTTCACGTACTAGCAGGGCACTCCGCTCGACATTCGGCGACCCTGTATAAATGGTCGCCCCAATTGAGCCGGGCCATCCAATAGGTAGCTTTTCGGTGAGAAGAGGAGAAAGCGGCCCACTCGTCAGATTAAACCTGCCGATAACTCCGTCACCTAACGCAACAAAAATAACGCCCGTGGGAGTTGCCGCTGACGGACTGGTCAAAAGATCTGAGGGCTGAAAAACGATCCCTCGCTCGACAAGAAACTCCTCGGTACCGATGGTGATATCGATGCCCCGCACCAAACCGCACACCCCTTGCCCCTCGTACTCATGCATGTCGAGCACCCGCTCTGGGACGAGGTCAGATGCCTTATCCCGGCAGTACTGAGCTGCAGACGAGAGAATCGAACTCTCTGCTCTTCCGAGAAGAGAGAAAAGCGTGCCGCAAATCTCTTGCTCGCCAATACGATCATCGAGAAGCTCGAGATCTTGAACAGTATTGCCTGAAAGCTCATCAACAACTGGGAACTCAAAACTGACAGAGGTGGCATTTGAAAGTCTCGAGGCCCCGTCGGCGCGAAGCAGAAGAAATCCACTTTTCGCCCATGATTTAAGGAAACTAAGCCGGCCGGCATACGTTATTTCACGAAGTTGAACGAAGACCGACGCAAATAGAACGCCCCCTCCTGCCAGAAGGGTGGTGGTGGCATCATGCGTTCGCTCGCTCCACGAAATAGCAGCAGCCACAGAGCAAAACGCAAGCGAAAGTAGTGTTGCACGAATAGAGCCGGCATCGTCTGAGCGCAGTGAGCTCTCGCCGCGCACTAGGGTAGGCAAGGCAAGATCTTGTATCCGGCTAAGACATGACTGTTCAGTAGCCGCGATCACGCGCCCTGTTGCGGAACCCCCGAGCACAGTTGATCCAGCAAAGAGAACCTCGCCCTCGTCCTTAATTCGGGCGATAGCGAGAGGCGAGAGGCATCTCTCATCTACTGAAACCGAACCCCGCGAAATAACGAGGTCCGCCGGGATAACACTCCCTGCCTCGACTGCTATATCAACTCCCTGGGGGGCTCTCTTGGTCGTGGGTCCAACACGCTCGCTTCGGAGGTGGGCACTGTCCGTGTCTCCGAATAGAGCGAACGGATCCTGTGGGTCGGAGGTTCTGCTGCGGTTTCTCGCCGCAAGAACCACGCCTCGGATCAGTAAGAAAGCGCCCGCAGTCAAAGGAGCGCCACTCATCACCGCCGCTGAGTAAGGAGAGTTGGGTAAAGCTGCCGAAAGGAAAGTGCTCGCCGCAACTAAGAAGACACCTCCCGCA
>JAYVGZ010000390.1:0-5620 GCA_043771805.1 Pseudomonadota bacterium | reverse complement strand
AACCCTTTCTTCGGGTGCGGAAGTGAGATCCAAGCCTTCGACCGCGACCACTGACGTATGGTTCTACGCAGCTCTCGTAGCTCTTTTCATTCTTACCCTCGATGTACTCCGACGGGTTAGAAGCAAACTTCGATGGAGCATCCGATGAACCTCTGTAACCCTCTTGTACTACTGTTGGTGCCAGCGTGCGGCGTCTTGATTCTCTGGTCCCTCTTTCGTTCAAGCACTAAGTCTCTCGTGTCGTGGATCACAGCGTTGCTACGCCTTAGTGCTTTATGTGCTTTGTCCGTCTCTATGTCTGGGCCGTTCACCACGACCTCACACCCAGCTGACTCACTAGTGGCAGTAGTAGATCTCTCGTCGAGCGTTTCCGATTCGTTGGGCGATGCCCTCCTTGCCCGCGCACGAAATTTAGCTGCAACCGCGAACATACCACTGACAATTCTCCCCTTCGCTAGAACTGCTGCGCCTTCCGCCGCAACCTCGACCTCTTCATTCTCTTCACTGCGACAATCTTGGAAACGACTCGACACTGAAGGAACCAACCTCGAGAAGGTCCTCTTTACAGCGAACAACATCAGCGGAAGATCGCTTCTCCTCCTCTCGGACGGCTATGAAACGGAGGGCTCAGTTACAAGTTCAACCTCACCACCATCCGACGCACCTATCTACCCTCTCGTCCTTGATCAGGACTCCCAAGATGGAGTGCTACAATCTTCTGGCCTTGAAATTAGCCAGCTCTACGCCCCTCTTGTTGCTCCCGCGCAAAAGAGTGTGGACATCCGAACAACAGTTAAGAACAACTCGCCAGGGACCCAGCCCGCGCTGCTGCAACTTAAGCACGGCGACAAGCTCGTGCTTACCAAAGACATTGAGCTCGGCCCAAATAAGGAAACCGTCGTTCTTGCTGCTAGCGACCCCTCCGCGGAGGGTCTCAATGAAATTACGGCTATCCTCTCTTGGGATGATAAATCCGGTCTTCATCAAGTATCGAGAACCATCTGGCTCGCTGGAGAGAAGAGAGAAAAAGTTCTCATTCTTAGCGGCTCCGGTGACGATGCGCGTCTCTTACCAACGATCCTTAAAGGGCAGGCTTACCAAGTACAATCGGTTCTTGCCGAGAGCGGATATTCCGCGATTGGAAAGCTCACTGACTATAGGGTGGTAATATTTAACAACATTGCTCACTCACAACTCCCCGCTGATATCGACCGCTCACTTCCTGATTTTATCCGATCGGGTGGAGGTTTCGTTATGATCGGAGGGAATCGTAGCTTCGGATTGGGCGGGTACATCGACACTCCAATAGAAGATCTACTCCCTGTTAAATTAGTTCCTCCGCGCACAGAGAAGAAACGACTCAACGTCGCCGTACAGCTAGTAATAGACAAATCTCGAAGCATGGCCACCGACAACCGGCTCGAATTTGCAAAGGAAGCGGCCGCTCAGGTCGTTCGGAACCTACGAGATGAGGATTACATAGGGATCATCGGGTTCGATGAAACACCCTTTATTGCCCAGCCCATGGCTCTTCTTTCAGAGGTAAGAGCCCAGGCTGTAGATCGCGTGAACCGTCTCTTTCCTAATCGTGGCACGAAGCTCTTTTCAGGAATGCAAGATGGCCTGCGAGGACTAACCCGCGTCAATGCCGGCCGGAAACATATGATCATCCTTACCGACGGCAAGATTCCCGATCCAAGCGATTACTACTATCAACTAGTTCGGCAGATGCGCACCCTTGGAATCACGGTTTCAACAATTATGATCAGCACCGAGGCCGACGATGAACTCCTGTCGCAGATCGCAGCTCAAGGCGGCGGTCGATTCTATCACGAGGTGGATCCGAGAACTTTGCCGAATATTTTCCTGTCGGATGTCCGAGTTAATACCGGCGAGCGAACACTCAAAGAAGCCTCTGTCTTTGCAGTCCGTCCGGGGCTAAGTGGTATTACCAGCACGCATGTCACCGATTTTCCAACGCTCCGCGGGTACGTTGAATGTCTCAGGAAGGAACAAGCTCAACTTGAGCTTGTAACCCTTGCCGAAGATAAGGCTTCGCCACTGTTAGCATCATGGCAGGTAGGGAAGGGAAGAACTCTCGCCTTTACCTCCGACGCAAATGGTCGTTGGTCCTCAGAGTGGATGCGTTGGTCCGATGTCACCGAGTTCTGGTCTGATATCGTCGATTCAGTGAAGCCTAAAGTCGCCTCAGTACAGAAGCGCTTTACGTTTGACCTTCGTTCTTGGGTCGATCGCGGCGAGCTCGTGCTGGACTTAAGTCTCTTTGAAGATCCCGAGGGAGCCTCAATAAAGACAACTCTCATGTTGCCGAATGGAACAAAGAAAATTGTGGACCTGACCTTACAAAGCCCGGGTCACTACCAGGCGCGAGTAGCAAGCCCTATGGCCGGTAAATACGCAGCAGAAACTTTAGTAGGTGATACACCGCTGCCGGAAGTTGCTTGGTCACTCGGCGGAGAGCTATTCGGCGAGCAAGCTCACCCTAGACCAAATTTTCAGATCCTTGAGCAACTCGCCGCTAAAAGTGGTGGAAAAATTAACCCCTCTGCTGACGAATTGAGATCCTTGGTCAAAGCTGCTGTCGAGAAGACAGACCGATCGCTCACCTTTCTTTTACTGGCGCTCCTCCTCTTTACCATTGAAATCTTGGCTCGAGAATTCTTACGACTGCGATAGCCTATAGCTCTGGGTTAGTCCGCCAAAACTAATTTTGTCAGTCTGCCAGGACTAATTTTGCAAATCGAAATACCAACTTCTTCGACTCTTCGAAGTCGTCAAACTTTATCGTCACCGTCGGATTCGTCAACGCAGCTTGCACGTCCACTACTACGCCCCTACCGAACGAAGGATGAATAACACCTACCCCTGCGCTCAGCTGTTCAAACTGAGCAGGATCTTTCCCGAAATACTCTTTAGGCGTAGCTTTTGCTTTCCCAAGTGTATCCGCTGGCGTTAGTAAGTTCCGTATTGTGTCTAAAGAAATCACCGCTCCAGTTGCCGGCACCTCGTTGGTCGAGGCCCCACGAGAGTTTCCTCTGTCGTATTTACGGCTATCCCTCTCCTGGTAATCCGCGTCATCAAAGTTGAATCGAGGATACCCTTCGATAAAGGTTGCGCCTTGAGACTTTTCGGTTCCTACTGCTGTTAAAATCTCACCCGGAATATCCTTAACAAATCGACTCGCAATCCGAACTCCCCCCGAAGAACCCGCACTTCCGCCAGAAGCAAACATACCACGCTGGTAGGCTCTCGTGAGGTACAACACCCGCATCGCTCGTGTTATACCCACGTAGCAGAGCCGTCTCTCCTCTTCGATCCCTACAGCATCATCAAGTGAACGGTAGTGCGGTAGGAGCCCTTCCTCTAACCCACTGAAAAACACGATCGGGAATTCTAGCCCTTTGGCAAGGTGGAGGGTCATAAGAGAGACAGTGATTGGCTTTTCGGTCGGTTCATTTGCGCCGCTTTCCCCGGTTGGAAAATCAGAGCTCGATGTCAAAGAGACTCTATCCAAGAAACCTTTTAAGACCTCGTCTGTCTTCTGCTGCGGATTCTCCATGGTACGACCAAGGGAGACCAATTCTTGTAAGTTCTCAATTCGTGATTGCGCCGTGGGATCTTTCATCGCAGCGAGCCGCGGCCCGTATTCTGTGGTCTTAACCGTAAAATCGAGAAGTCCGCCTAAGGGCATCGCCTCAGATGCCCGCTTAAGCTCCGCCATTAACTCCAAAAACTTCTGCACATGCTTATTTTTTTCGGCTATCGTTATCGATGCATGTAGGTACGGCATCGACGACCGCTTCGCTTCGTCAACTATCGCTTGCAGCGCTTGAGCACCGATACCTCTTGGAGGCGTATTAATCACACGCTGAAATGCTTGATTATCAGAAGGGTTACTCAGAAGACGAAGATACCCAAGAATATCCTTCACCTCTTTTCGATCAAAGAATTTAAGCCCGCCAAAAATTCTATACGGGACTCGGGCCCGCACCAGCGACTCCTCAAGCGCTCGTGTTTGGGCATTCGTACGGTACAGAATCGCTATATCGCTGTACTTGCTCCCCTGAGATGCCAGCTTTCGTATCTCAGCCGCTATAAAATCAGCTTCCATATTCTCATCGTAACCGATGAAGGTACGAATCTGCTCACCAGCAGCATCTGAAGTCCAAAGCTTCTTCTCTTTGCGTGCCTTATTCTTCGCTATCACTGAATGGGCGGCATCGAGAATATTTGCCGTCGAGCGGTAGTTCTGCTCAAGCTTTACTATCTTAGTGTTCGGAAAATCCTTTTCAAATTCCAAAATGTTGCTAATAGTCGCGCCGCGAAAACCGTAGATGGACTGATCGTCATCACCTACGACCAGCAGGTTCTTGCGCGGCTCAGCAAGAAGACGAATGAACATGTACTGCACTCGGTTGGTATCCTGAAATTCGTCAACCAAAATGTAGTGCAGCGTACGGCGGTAGTACTCGAGCGCATCAGGAAACTCTCTCAGTACGCGCACCGAATTTACCAAGAGATCACCGAAGTCCATGGCATCGGCCGCCAACAGAGCCCTTTGGTATCGATCGTAAACCTGCGCCTGCTGATCTGTTTCTATGTTAAAGCTCTGCTTGGCTAAGTCGGCCGGAAGCAAATAGCTGTTCTTCGCCCGATCGATTGCCCTTGAGAACGAGTCCAGCGGATACTTCTCATCATTGATGTTGAGCTCTTTAATAATCTCTTTAAGCACGCCCTTCGAGTCTTGGTCGTCGTACACAACAAACCGGTTGGAATAAGAAAGGCGGCTCGCATTCTGTCGAAGAATTCGAAGCCCGGATGAGTGGAAGGTAGACATCCACAACCGATCGGCCCTATCACCCAGGAGCGCCTTCAGACGGGTTCGCATCTCCTCGGCAGCCTTGTTCGTAAAAGTGACAGCCAAGATTCTTTCTGCTGGAATTCCTTTCTCTGCTATCAGGTGAGCCACTCTATGGGTCAACACCCGAGTCTTTCCACTTCCAGCTCCCGCCAGTACTAGTATCGGCCCGTCTCCGTGCAGCACCGCCTCACGCTGGGGCGGGTTCAGCCCGCTGAGAAGATCCAAACCAGCCGAAGCCTCACG
The DNA here is from genome assembly GCA_043771805.1 of Pseudomonadota bacterium. Taxonomy (GTDB): domain Bacteria; phylum Bdellovibrionota_C; class UBA2361; order UBA2361; family OMII01; genus JAYVGZ01. The sequence goes on along the minus strand of JAYVGZ010000390.1, from coordinate 495 downwards.
GCGCGTGTTACTCAATCCATTTGAAAACGACAAGGCTGCTTGGTCCCCCGACATGTTTACTCTCTCGATAGACCTATAAGCCAAAAAAGCTCTTTTTGCCTCTGAGGCCAAAACTAAAAAGGGAGATATGAAATCTCCCTTTTCGCTCTTGGCTTTTTTATCTGCGCACTTCACTGCACTTAATTGGCTGACTCGAAGATACTCCTTACAACATTCGAGTTCAATGAAGCAAAGTTGCTACTTTACTGGGCTTATCGGGCGCGCTTAAAGATGTGTTGACCTTCTAATGATCGCTTGGCCACATCAAAGTGGGCAGCCCCTGAAACGATACAGATTTCGTCGAAGAGAAGCCGTCCAATATAGGCTAATGTAAGCGCTGCTGTTACTACTTCAATTCCGGCCGAAAACATTCCACCCACCATAACACCCCCGCTTCTTAAATTAATCTCGAGTAGATCCTAAGCAACTTTGTTTATACCTTACTCACCTTTGCTG
>JAYVGZ010000389.1:0-2116 GCA_043771805.1 Pseudomonadota bacterium | reverse complement strand
CCATGTGATATGGCTGATTTTAGATTTCGTTCCTATTTTGATCCTTACCAGTGCGGCAGCCCTTAGTTTTTGGAGAACAGTGTGCGGAACTATCTGGCTCGCAATTCCGTACTTCTTTGTGGTAGCTGGAATCGGCAGGGCCTTTCGCGGCTGGTCGGTCTCGAGCGAAGTATAGGTATATCGGTGGGCTACGCTTCGATGGCGCTGGCAGTAGTACTTCCGCTCACGCTCGTAGTAAGACGGTTAAGCTGGAAGTCGGCTCACCTATTGATTGGGTGTTTTGCAGCCTTTCTAGCAGCGATAACGTTTCGAATTATCGACCGGAATCAAAATAGCTACTTTTCGATGGGACCCCATTTTTTGTGGCACCTCTTCGGGGGTATCTCCGTCTGGTGCCTTATGCTTCTTACAATGAAAATTAACGACCAGGAGCAGAAAAAAGAAGATCGGCATCGGGCTGAGAGGATTTGATACTCTCTCAGCACAAGCGCACAGCTTGTAAGTGTGCATTATCTTAGATTCGGCAGTTGCGGTTCGCCAAGCGGCGCAGATGACTGAAATCGCTTTGGCTTTTTCGTTTCTCGTGCGCACCCTGACGGTGCCAGGGTTGCGCGCGAGAAACGAAAAAGCCTGTGCGCTTTCATCCATCTGCACCACTTGGCTCGCCTTAACTGCCGAATCTAGGATTATTTCGCAGTCAAGACGTTTCTGGTATCTTCGAGCTATGGAAGAGAATTCTACAAAATCGTGGGTTCAAGTAAGACAGGCATTTCCACATCAATTCGTGGTGTTTGAAGCTCTTTGCTCTCACTCTGAAGATAACAAGCGAATCATTGAAGAAATTGAGGTTATCAATACGTTCGCAGACGGCGAGAAGGCGATGCGTGAATACCTAAAACTTCATCGTCAAGATCGCAGCAAAGAACTGTACGTTGTTCATACTGATAAAGAAAATTTAGACATTACAGAGCGAAAATGGCTGGGCATACGAATGGCTTCATAGCGTTCAAGCTGGTTCATGGAGTGCCATTTCTCTCTGTGGAAGTATCGGCAAACAATCGAACGGTTTTACTCGACAACGTACTTATAGATTCAGGTTCGGCAACATGCCTTTTCTCAGCAGATAAGATGCTCGATGTGGGGCTCGTATGCGCTGGCACTGATGATCTCTATATCGTGTCCGGAGTTGGCGGCGGAGAGTACGTTTTATCTAAAACGGTTGATTCAATTCGAGTTGGCTGTTTTTCAGTTGATAATTTTAAGATCGAGATCGGTGCCATGGACTATGGTTTCGGGTTCGATGGCATTATTGGCATGAATTTTCTCTTGGCTACTAAGGCGAAACTGGATTGCGAAAGATCAGTACTGATAGAGTAAGCCATGGGCGAGTGGCTTCTTGTACCATAATTTGTACCACTTGAACTGGAACTCTTTCGCCTTCGCTAAAGCTACGGCGGACAAACAGCTGACATTATTAGCTGGCTTGCCAGCCGTAGCCTTAGCGAAGGCTGGTCGGGCTGAGAGGATTTGAACCTCCGACCTCTCCCACCCCAAGGGAGTGCGCTACCGGTCTGCGCTACAGCCCGCCAAGAACGGCAGACTATAGGAAGTTGAGTAATGTATCAAACCTCTCTCTTTCGGGGTTGCAAGTGCCAGGGCACCTCCTTTGACAGTCAGCAGGATTTTCTTTACCTTATGCAGCGTTACGCAGGGGCCTATAGCTCAGTTGGTAGAGCGCTACGCTGGCAGTGTAGAGGTGAGCGGTTCGAGCCCGCTTAGGTCCATTCGACTCGCCCCTTTGGGGGCTCGCTCATGGCAGGCCGGTTTGTGGTGAGGCGCCTGTCGAAGGGGGCAAGCCAGTTTGTGGTGAGCGAGGATGCCCTGAGCCTGTCTTGTGCGTGGCGGATGGCCTGAGCTTGTCGAAGGGCTGACAGTTCAATTTCGTTGCAACGCGTCCACACGGTCCCCTGAAGGGGACGACGTTATATGATGACCGGCGCTCGTTGGAAGTTGTTGTGCTAATTAGAGCCTGTCCGCAAATACGAATAGCGCGGTAATACGGCGATTTTGAGTAGAAAGTAGTAGGGCATAAGAGTCGAAAACGTCTCTTATGCCC
>JAYVGZ010000388.1:0-2860 GCA_043771805.1 Pseudomonadota bacterium | reverse complement strand
GTTGCAGCGGATCGAGACGATCAACTTCTGGTTCAGCAAACTGAGCCGTGTCGAACACTGGGCGGGAGACTCCCTGAGAGAGAAGATCGCCGTGGTCATCGAAGAGAAGCTGGTGACGGAGTTACATAATTTCGGTGTGATCGTGACGCAACTGCCGACCAGTGGTGAGCCACACCGCATCGACTACGCCGCCTTTGGCCCACTCTGGCGACTGGATAAAAGAGAGGATGGTTACCATTTTCCCCATGCGCGCATCGCAACGCCTGCCACGCACCTACAGGCCAGGCAACAGCTGCGCGTCATCTTTTACGCGCTCTTTAATGTTATCTCCTATCTTAAAACCATCACTCCCTTCTATCTGCAACAGAGTTTAGGTAGCCAAGCGCATGATCCCGCCACGGGTCTCTTCATGGCGTTCCTCAAGCTCTATGAGCGGGCGCAACAGCGCTTAAACCGCTTCACTGAACGCCACCTTGACTTCTATTACCAGCAGCTGCTCAAAGCGACAGCTCGAGGCCCGCTGCCGGAGAGTCTCTATCTCTGTGTTGCACCTGAGGTGGTGGGGGAGCAGCGGGTGTTGATCCGCCAGGGCAGCGAATTTAGCGCGGGTAAAGATAGCGCTTTGCAGGAGATTATCTACCGCGCGGACGACGATCTCTGGGTTAGCGATGCGCGGGTGACCTCTTTGTGTACCCTATATCTACAGCGTGATGCGCTGTTGTCACCCGAGTACGAGTTGGAGTATGTCAGCCGTATTAAGGCGAACAGATTAACCTTGCCGAGCGCCACGACAGAGGCGTCAGAGTGGGTGGCGTGGCCACTCTTCGGCGCCGATAGAGCGGGTGCGACCCACAGTGCCGCCGAGGAGGCGCGCCTCGGATTTGTTATCGCCTCGCCTCTGTTGTTGCTCAAAGAGGGGCGGCGTAAGGTTGAACTCAATGTTACGTTCGAGGAGCTGATCAACGCCGATGTGGCGTTGATGGTGGGGTTATTGACTAAGACGAGCCAAGAGGCGGAGTTCATCAAACTCTTCGGCCGACTCTTTAGCCGTTATCTCTTGAACAGCGCCGCCGGATTGGAGCGGCACCACAAAGCTGTCATTATCACCAAGGCCGAGAGCACCCTGGACGCCATATCGGCCGAGGAGGTGAAAAAACTACTCAGTGAAGAGCGGCTCGATCTCTTCTACACCCTGTTTAGCCAGATCTTCTCCATTAAGCTGACGACCGGCAACGGTTGGTTGGCGGTGGAGGATTACCTGATGCTGCCCCTCAGTGGTAGTGAGTATGAGGGTAAGCTGGGCTTCCGGCTGGCGTTTAGCCTAGGGCCGGAGGTTGAGGCCATTACCCCCTACCGCGCCGAAATTCACGGTGACGGTTTTGAGGACGCGCACCCTCTGCTGCACTGTAGTATCAATCCTCGCGCCAACGTCTATCCCTATTCGCTGTTCCACGATCTGGTGGTTAAATCAGTGGTCATTGATGCTGAAGTGAGTGGCGTGAAGTCGCTAAAGCTCTATAACCAAAACGGCCAGCTCGATCCCTCTAAACCGTTTTTACCCTTTGGGCCGCTGCCCAGTAGTAACTCCTATCTGATCTTTGGCTGTTATGAGATCGCCAAGAAAAATCTGGTTGAACTCAATCTCCAGCTTGAATGGGCCGAGCTACCGACAGCCGAGGGCGGGTTTGCCGACCATTACCTCGGTTATGGTGGTAGAGTGAATAATGACAGCTTTAAAGCTGACTTTGCCGTGTTGGTCGATGGCGATTGGAAACCACGCGACAGCAGGGAACGGCAGCGTCAAACGCTCTTTGAGAGCGAACGTGGGCGGGGTAGAGTCGCCGCGTCGATACGCTTGCCGGTGCCGTTGGCGCGCTACACCAAAATCGGCGAGAGCGCTCTTGCCGAAGAGGCGTTCGACTATAACTTCGCGACACGGGCCGGTTTTTTCCGACTCGCCCTAGTCGAACCCGCGAGCGCTTTTGGCCAGCGTGAATACGCCACTCTCTTGACCGCAGTACTGTCGGCCAATGTGAAACTCAAAAAAGCTAATTCGCTCCCCAATCCCCCCTACACGCCGACCCTTAACCACATATCACTGCACTACCGAGCCCGGAGTACACTTTGTGTGGCGGGGGAGCGGGCCAAGCAGGGTGCGGAGGAGGGGCGGCTCTACCATCTCCACCCCTTCGGTATCGAACCGATCGGCGTGTCGACCCACGCTAAACCCAGTTTTCTACTGCCGCAGTATGGTTACGAGGGCAATCTGTTTATCGGCCTCTCGGCCCAGCAGCTCCAAGGTCCGCTGACACTCTTTTTCCACCTCGCTACCGATCTAGCGCAGGAGGTTGCAACTCGAGCCGAGCCTTTAACCTGGTTCTACTTGGCTTCTGACAGCTGGAAGGTGATCGAGCGGGCGCGAGTGCTGGCTGACACCACAGACGGTTTTTTAACCTCGGGTATTGTGACAATCGATCTTCCTGCGGAGATCAATCGCGACAATACGAGCATGCCCGCCGACTGTTTTTGGTTGAGAGTCGCGGCGCGCCGCGAGCTGCGCTCCTTCTGTAGCCTCTATGCGGTGCAGGCTCACGCCTTACGGGTGACACGGCGGTCGCCGGCCGATACCGAGGCGGTCGAGGTATCGCCGCTGACACGGTGGCGGCCACTGCGCTCGATTCCCGGCGTAGGCAAGGTGACGCAGGTGGGTAGGCCCTTCGGTGGTGCAGCGGCGGAGCAGCGGCCGCAGTTTATCACCCGCATGAGCGAACGGTTGCGCCATAAAAACCGGGCATCGACCCCCTGGGATTATGAGCGGTTGATTTTGCAACAGTTCCCGCAGCTCTTTAAGGTCAAATGT
>JAYVGZ010000387.1:0-3829 GCA_043771805.1 Pseudomonadota bacterium | reverse complement strand
CGCCAATTGAAGGGCCGGCTGTACATGCAAACGGCTACAATCCCCGCCATGACACTGACTAAGGCAACAAACTCACACACCATGACGAACAACGGGGTTTGTGCTGTCACGTTTACCGAGAGACCCGCCCACGTGCACCCTTTTGTCAGTAGCATAGCCACCATTAATGCTACTGCTCCGGCTAAAAGGCAGGGCCGAACACTACTATGGGATTGAACGAAGTGATCTTCCACGAGAGTTAAGAATCCGACAACGGTGGCGCGAATGACTAACACAAGGCAGAACATAACAAGCAATCCCAGCGACGGCTCTACCCATTCGTTGTAGGGGGAGATCCATGATGTCACTTGGAATCGCGCAAAGAAAACTGGAACAAGGCACAACGTCGAGGCCGCAGAAACCGTCAACATACCGAACAGTCGCGATGCGCTCCTCCCGATCTGGCGCCTGCTGCCGTAAATAAGTATTCGCCGTGCAGTTCGAGAGACTACATTCACTAGCCGAAGCGTAAAAGCCGATGCTAGATGCATTAGTCGGTGTGCGATTAAGAGAACGATGCCAAGTGTTGGATCTACAACTGCAAACGGGAGGTACAAAAGCTTCCCTGAAAGCTCAAAGAGTGCCGGTCCTACCCCTCTGGCACATAGCATGCGAACGGCTCGGCGAATGACTGGCCGGGCCGCTGGCAAATCTTTCGTTGCAATCGCTGCGAATCGTTCAATCGGAAACAGTTTCATCAAACCGATACTGAGAAAACCTATCCGACTCACCAGGTAAAGGAGTGGGAGGTTTGTTGCAATTGCAAACACTCCGAACAGCGCCTCTCCTAAGATACACCCAAACATCCAGTATCGAGGTAAGACTACAAGTCGCGCCCTAGCAGAGTAAAGCCCTATGAGAATTGCACACTCAAGCGGAAGAGCAGCAATCCATCCCATAACCATAGCTCGATAAATTGGCGGGCTCGAGAAGTGAATGCCGGTGAAGAGCACAGTGCATAGGGCTAAAGCGACGGCTAGCGCCAAAAATACTCCAACAATGTACTTTATTACTTCAGTAGTGAAGGCCGCCTCTGATATCCAGGGTATACGCCGCAATGAATACGCCTCCGTACATGTTCGTTTAAGGCCCAAGGCAATAACCAGTACGGCGGTATGAGCAACACTCACCACGGCGAGGATTCCGAGTGATGACGGAGGAAGGTAGAAGTAATGAGTCCGCATCAAAACGATCGCCTCAAGTATCTGGAGCAGCGCAAAGAATGTGCCGCGAGCAAGAAATCGTCCAGATAGCCCAAGCAACTCGGCTGCGAGTTTAATCGAGAGTGTTGGTAACCCGGCTATGGTTTCCCGAATGGCCTTCTGGCGGTCTAGGCGGGCAACGACGTGTTGCATCAGCCTTTGATGCCGGTGAGCTTGATACCGGGGAATTTTAAATTTTGCCGACGCGTCGTAAGTGGACAAGAGAATGTAACCCGAAACTACGCAGCCGTTCTGGGGGATACTGGCGAAAGTACCCCTTCTTAAACCCCTTGGATAGAGCCAGCGACACCACAAGCTCACTCAATTGCCGATCCAGTTCGCGTAACTGCCGGTCGTCGCGCATCTCTCGGAGGTACCCTCGGACTGGTTCGCACTCAAGGAGGGACACGCCCTCTAAGAGCTGCTGCAGCTGAGAACAGAGAAACTGTAGGCGATCGAGCACTCCGACGGGCAAGGAAGCACCGCGAAGAATTCGACGGAGATGTGAGCCGAAAAACTGCGTAACTGCCCTCATCTTCATTCGCGGAAGGAGCACTCGACCCTCCCACGAAATGGTTTTACCGAGGTACTGCACCGTCGCCTCTGACAACAAGGATTCATTCTGGTGGGAAAGCAACGGTGCTGAGGGAGTTCCCGATAATACGGACTTAAAAGTTTTCGATCCATTCATCGACAGCTCTCTAGCACCGAGGAAATCTTTCACCGTTCGTGCAACATCCTCTACTATTAACTGCGAGTCGTGCGCGAAAAGAAGGTCGTCTCCATACCGAGCGTAAAATCCCTCGGGTATTGCCCCGAGAGTTACATCGAGGTCTCGAAGGTAGAGGTTCTCTGCGACTAATTGCAGATGGGATCCCATGGGCAGACCCCTCACAAAGGATGCGGGTCGCCCGGAATCGAAGAAAGGGAACCGTGCAAACGTTCGAAACAGTTTTTCGAGACAGCCGGAAGGATTCGCGACAGCTACGAAATCGCCCTCGCAAAATTCGTGCGAAAGATTCTCTCCGAAAGATGCGATATCTGTTCGAAAGACATTGCACCGGGGTCGCCCGTGCAAAAAACTGGAGAACTCATTCACCGCGTCGTGCTGGCCCCTACACTTACGGTAACTAAAGACGCGGTCACTGAGCTGATGTTCTGCGTAACGGGCGTAAAGTCTTCCCAGATGGGTCATTAACCAGCGATCGAGCCAAGCAACCCGAAGATACGGGCGCGGCTTGTCCGCTATAAGAGTAGTGAGGACGGCGGGTGTTGGGGAGTATCCTCCCGTCCGCACAGACCCTAGCGCGATCGAAAGAAGCTCCTCATAGCTCCGCATAAACGACGTGAGAGTAACTCCCATCCCATCTGCGACCTCACGATCGTGCCTCGATTGCGCCAACCATCGGGGCCACGCAGCGTTGGATGTCGCTCGAAGCTCCGCTCTCGAGAAAAAAGCGGTATCGAATGAAGGAAGATCTGTAGAGTAGTCAGTCACTCTCGTCACAAATAAAAAATGCCGGGCAACAGTTTGATTACAATGAAATATAAACGATCCAACCAGCGAAGAGCCCACTGTCGCTCCCACACTCTTCCAGCGCGCTACGCGCTCTGGATGGTAGTTGAACTCCGATGGTTGCCCCCCAGAGTTATGTGGAGATATCGCAAGCACGATCGCAGTGCAGCAGAGGCAACTACCTGCCTGAGTTGCCCGGCCGTGGCACTGTAGCTCAAAAAGCGTGCAGTTAGGAGGGGAGATTATCCTTCCTGAGAAACCAGACCAACAACCCCTACTTCGAGCCCCGCTGACTTAAGAGATTCGTCAAGTTGAGTGCTCTTTGGGGAGTCATGAGAGCCAAGATCTGCCCCATGCGCTTCTCTGGCATCCGTTGAATGAGTGATAACGCAACCTGGATATCCAGCTGCTGTAGAAGTTGGGCAGCCTCAGGTGGATTCATGGAACCGTATACATTTGCGAGTTGATCGAGCTGGGCGCTGCGCTGCTTGTCTCCCTTTTCTACCTCCGCAATGGCTGCGTTACATCTTTAACAAGGGCTATGTAGCCCTAAACGGAACAAGCTTAACCGTATCGATGTTCGATAAGCACAGCCATACATTTCAAGTGTGGTTTATTCCTGAAATCTTACGAATGACAGCCTTCGGCGGGAAGAGGGAGGGCGGGCAGGTGAACCTTGAGATCGATCGTGGTACGCAGGTGATCGTGGATACCATACGGGACTTTCTTGAGGAGCGGTTCGGCGGAGGTAGTGTGGCGGTTGAAGGGCGGGCGACAAACCTGTCAGGTGCTATTGTTGACTATACCCCGCTTTTACTGACCGAGTGTTGCTGGCCTGCTGACATCGAAACTGAATATCTCGCTGGCAGTCGGAAGGTCAAACGTCTGATGCAAGGGGTTACTTAGCGCTTCTGCGGCGGTAGTCTTACCCACCTGTCGTGGGCCTATAAAGACCTGTATCAATCCTTTAGGATCTTGCCACTGTTTAATGAGATTTTTTGGGGTAACCGGTAAGCGTTCAGGGGGTGGAGTTAAAGTCCGAGTAGCGTCCAGCCCCTCAGGGGCGGATTTG
>JAYVGZ010000386.1:0-2746 GCA_043771805.1 Pseudomonadota bacterium | reverse complement strand
GAGGTTACTCCAGGTATTCCAAGGTTCCACGAGGAGAGTATGTGAGAGTAAGCCAGCGATGGTCTCCCGGTATACGGGGCCTGGATCTCCGGGGATCATATTTTTGTTCCTTAGAAAAGCTCGATTACGCGGAGAGCACTCATGCCAACTTGACCTAGCCCCCGATCCAAACAGAGGACTTCTCGCAAGTCCTTATTTACACCATGCGAATTTTTCTATGAAGAGCGCAACTAAACACGATGAAGATCGGTGTATTTCAAACAAATACCCTCAAATTATTGCGTGGGGGCGCTTCCTCAGTTATTGGTTAACCTTGATGCCTTTTTCTGGAGGGTTATTTATGAACCATTTTTCAAAGCTTTTTGTTTGCGTCCTAGCTATCGCGGCTGTCTCAGGAGAGGCCTCTGCAGAGCGCAACACAAGATCATCTGTCGCAAAGAGAGCGCTTGCTGCAGTTTGCCCTGCCAAATCCGTTCGTCAAATTGGGTCGTCTTTCTTTTACAAAAACAATAAGCCTATCCGCGCCGGATCTTACTTAACAGCACCGGTTATCGGACAAAATCCTGTAATCACGCTCGCTGGAAATCCCGGCGGTCCCCGCATTTTCGGTGGTTCTGGTGCCGCATACGCAACCAACGGGACGCGGCTGGCAACACTAACTCCCTATTCTTGCCGTACTGACCATTGCAGCGGGCGAGTCGTGAGCTCGGCCTCGACAAGTGGTATTCGTCGGGCAGCGGTCAACGCGTCACGCAGCGCCTCGGGGTACATCAAAGTGAGTGGCATTTGCGTATTCATCCCAGACTTCGGCGCATGCTACGGCAAGGTAGACAAGACACGCCCGCTATGTAACCGAATAGTCAAATAGTAGGGAGACAGATTTGGGGAGAGGCACCTGTTCGGCGGCCTCTCCTCAATCTCTTAGCCCTTGACCTGTTCATTCCTATCTTTAAATATATCCGAGACCCGCCTATTCTTTAAGGGACCCCGCCATGCGTCGTCCGCTCCTGTGCCTCAGTTTTCTTCTGACTCTCTCAACGGTAACGTAGCCAACTAAAGCCGATACGCCTGCGGCGTATGAAATCTCGGTAAAAGGTCGAGACGAGTTCAAACTTAAACCCGACAGCTCCTCATCATTTCGGATAAAGGGCGGCTCGTTCGACGGCGCACTCCTAACAGCATCCGACCCCGGAAAAGCGACACTCTCGAAAGGCTCCATCCCGATGGCCTCTTCTGTAATAGCGGCGGACGGCACTGTCGAGATCGCTGACGGTTCAGGAGCAATTCTCTATCGTGTACGCGAGTCGAATGAAACGTACCGGGTGACCTCAGCAAACGAGCAACTAGTGTCCCGCCTAAAAGTGAAAGAGGACAAATTCAACGTTTATGACCCGGAGGACAAGCGCGTCTTCCATGGGAAGGAGAAGGACGACGGATTCAAGGTTTAAGATGAGTCTGATGATCAAATTTGGAAGATCAAGGGGGTTACCTTTTTACGTGAGGCCTCTACCCTCTCTACGCCTATGCCCGTTCTAAGTCAGTTAGTTTTGTGGGGCGCATGGAACGGAGCGAAAACTAAAGAGAGATAGTTTTTGTTAGACCGGAGATGATCGCTAATATCTGATGAGGGTGTGGCATATCAGCACTGGTAAGCTGTCCAGAAACTCGCACCCCACGAGTTGCAACCGAGACAGAGACCGCGTTATCTCGACTCGAAACCGAGACGTCCTCACCTGTGATAGTAGCCCATGAACCTGGGATCTTACGGTCGACCTTGGTGTCCTCTAGTTGTTTTGGATATTAACGGTCTCGCATCAGTTGAGCTTCGATACCGGTATCGAAGCATCACTGAGTCAGTTTTGAGAATGCTTCGAAGCGATGAATCAGCGTGCATTCTCGGTGCGCGAGCAATTATCTCTCCCTCCACGATGGTTCGAGATTTTTTGGTCGCTTCCTTCGGCCCCGCCATCGAGGAGAAGATCTCTGTTCTTCCTAACGGGTATGATCCGGTACCGCATACCGCACCTTACCTACCTCGCTTACCCAATCAAACGAGTCCGCTGCGCCTCGTCTACATTGGAACGCTCAGCCCATGGCAAGGGATTACGTGGTCTTTGAAGATTTTGCGGGAATTTGCAGGTCTAGTGAGCCTTGATCTATTTACCCCACCCTTGGCCCGCTGCGGAAATTTTTCGAGCGGCGTGTTCGACGTCTGGGGCTTGAAACCTGTGTGAAGATCCACGCACCACTTCATCGACAAGCGCTAGCAATTGCTATTCAAGAATTTGACCTCGGGTTTGCTCCTCTTCTTAGAACGGAACGAAACACCGAGCAGGGTGGGTACCCAATTAAAATTCTCGGTTACCTTGCGAGTGGATTACCGGTCATAGCGTCTGATCTTCGAGTAAATCGACAACTTCTCGATCCGGATGACAGCTTCCTGTTCGTACCTAACAGCGGGGCAGGCCTCCGTAGTACAATAATTAGTGCGCTTGAGGCCCCCGAAATATTAGTCCGCAAGAGGCACGCCGTTGCCGTAAAGTTGCAGAAGTGCTCGACCTGGAATCAATATAGCGATGGTAAGCGTTCAGGCATCGGTAAAAAAGTGCGCCGCGCGATCACGCCCCTCAGGGGCGGATTTGCATCCGCAAATCCGGGGTGAAAACAACTAGCCGTTCACAAAAGCAGTCAACGAGCGATCAGCTCGTTGTCCATGAAAGGTTCGCCTGACTGCAAAAGTTGTTCT
>JAYVGZ010000385.1:0-2089 GCA_043771805.1 Pseudomonadota bacterium | reverse complement strand
CAACGTCCTGCAGCCGTTGCAAAAGTGAAGGCCCCGGTTGTAACTCCTGAAGAGGATCAAAGAGCCGCACTAGCCCCTGGTTCACTTCGAGAAATTTCGGAAGATCTTAATGAGCAGGTGGTAAAGAAGCCGGAGTTGAAGCAGAAATCAAAAGCCGCAGAGCCAGATTCCGGCGGATCGTCCGGCGGATTCTTCTCGGGGTGGAACATCCGAGTAAAAGCACGCGGCGACAGCGCGCCCAAGGATGCTCCAAAAGGTGTAGCAATGGACTCGCTCGGCAGTCGCGAGGCAGCGGCGTTCTTCAAACGCGGTCGTGGAGATCTATTCCGGTTTCTTGATCGTAACGGAGTGCGCGATGCTGGCGCACGCGAAGCCGTGCAGGAGCTCCTAACGAACGTTGACGTGGTTGCCAACGGAATCGGGAAGAACAACGACCCCGCCGAAATATCGAGCGCTCTTGCAAAGCAGCATATCCAGGTCATTCGGAGCCTCCAAAATGCTGGCCTAGACCGGGGTTCGCTGTTGGAATGGCTCGACCTATCGGTTATCCGGGTCTTGGACGCTGGGCGCGCCGGCGGAGTAACCCGCCAGCTGCAAGATTCATTCGCTCCTCGCATCGTGTTAAGGAACCTCACGGTTCGGCAACGTGATTCGCGCTCTTCCGACGGAAGGGTGAACGTCTCATTGACGGGAGACATGGCCGTTCATGGAACAGATGTGGCAGTAATTGGGATCTACAAGAGTGGCCAGTTGATCCGCGAAATCCGTCCTTCAAAGCCAGACTCCGAGGGATTTCGTTCGTTTCGAATTAATGGTGATGGAATGGGCGTGTGGGGATTCTTAGCGCACGACAAATACGGCAGCGCAACATTTGCGAAAACATACTCCTTCTACCCCCGTGTTCGGCGATTTAGGGTCGCTGATGATGGCACCTTTGATATTGCCTTTAGCTCGCGTAGCGCGCGGAATTCTCTTGACCGGTACTTCGCGGTAGCGACAGCTGGTAGTGGTGCTCAGAGAAGTAGCGATCCTTCTGTTACGGTCTTCTAAGAAGCATTCATGCATCTGCCGATTGTGTGTTTTGGTCGGGTGAAGCCCCTGAAGGGTTTTTGTCGCTGAGATTCCTGATAAGCTCCCTCCAACTATGACGAACTCCTTTCACGGTTACCCCGAAACCGCCCCGCTTTTTGAGTGGTGGGTGCCTCCGTCCCGACCCTCCCATAAGCCAATCCTCGTCTTTAAGCCGTGGCGTGAAGCTGGGATTCTCCACGGAATGGTGGGGAATGGGTATGATTTTGTTGGCGACGGAGAGGCTGAGATCGCCCGCCTCGGGGCGGCATGTGGCATCATCGAGCTTGCAGTTCCCGCACAGTGTCACGGCTCGGACCTTGTCGATCTTCGTACTACTGAGGCGCTGGAGCACCACAGAGCGTCATTCGGGTCGCTCTTTCGGTCGACACAGGGTGATGCGATCGCCACAGAGGCCCAAAGAGGGATTGGTCTCGGTGTTTACACGGCGGATTGCGTTCCGATTATCGTAAGAATCGGCTTTACCTGGTGCTGTATTCACGCGGGATGGAAGGGATTGGCGAACGGGGTCATCGGGAAAACGGTTGAGGCGCTAGGACTTTCATTGGTTGGCGCAGAAGCCGTGATCTTCGCCTGCGCGGGGGCAGATATTTATGAGGTGGGAGCTGAAGTGATTAATCAGATCGGCCCCTCATGTGTGGCCCAACCCTCGGCAGGAGGTCGCTACCTCCTTGACCTCGCAGAAACGGCTGCTAGCCAGCTTAAGTCATTGGATTCGCAGCTCTCTATTTATTCTGCTGATGTATGCACGGTAAGATCAGAGGGGCTTCACTCTTACCGCCGCGACGGATCACAGAGCGGACGAAACCTAACGTTTGTGATGCCTCCGGGCTAGCAACTTAGGTAAATAGATTGAAACCTATTGAAATTACGCTCGATTACTAGAGTTATCATAAAACCAGTATCCGGTATCCGTTCACGGGTATATTTTTGTTCACAAATCAAAGGTGTTACGAGAACAACTTTTGCAGTCAGGCGAACCTTTCGTCGACAACGAGCT
>JAYVGZ010000384.1:0-2985 GCA_043771805.1 Pseudomonadota bacterium | reverse complement strand
ATATGAGCATTTTGGCTCTTTTTTACCCACTCAAAAGCGTGATGACCCATAATTATATAAGCATGGAAAAACAACTTTCCGCGCTCGTATGACTAAAAGTTCACTAAAAAGTGCCTCCGTCGATGACCTTCAGGCAGTTGCGGCCTGTTTCCGAGCGCTTGGCGAGGTCAGCAGACTTCAACTAATTCGCACGCTTCAGGGTGGAGAAAAGAATGTCACGGATCTCGCCCGAGCCACTGCCCTAAGTCAGCCAAATGTATCGCGGCACTTAGCTGTTTTGGTGGGCGTGGGCCTAATCGGGCGACGCAAAGACGGGACCAACGTCCTCTATAGAGTCGTGGATGAGCGTCTGGCGGACATTTGTGAGGCCGTGTGCCACAGCATGGCTAGGCAATTACGGGGGAGGAGATCGTAATCTTTCGCCCCCAGCGTATTGCCGTCGCCAATTTCTTCCTCGGCTCCCCCAATACCGCTGTTTCTCAACCCGAAATTGGGAGGTTATTTGATCCCTTGGAATGTTCCGTTTCTGGGGTTACTACAATGAATTCCTACCAGTGAGGGCTCAGTGCCCAAGTCGTTCTACATGTCCGCAGGATCATTTCAAGCACATGATATCCCAGCGCTCTCTCTAACGTTCCTAGAAGGACTTCCGGGGAATGAGTTCGCCTGGCAAAATCATCTGCTTCCAGGCGCGACAGCCCTGCCGCATTTTCATGGGAATCAACACTCGTCAGCACGGCTAGCCCAGATATAGAATTATCGAATAATTTCCACTCCTCGACACCTTAAGTTCGTTTCCCTTAAACTGAGTTTATTGTTGGCTCACCCGAGCGCGTGTATCCTCTCGCTCTTGCCTATGCTCTCTTACTATACAATCTATTTGCGACATGTTTTCTCCCGCCTGAACAGGTCACTGGTCGGTCAGTTCCTGGTGGTATGTTGCCTTCTTCTGACGGCCGTCGTTCTCTTTGAAGTTGAGCGCAACACCCTCTATCGTCTCGCGTCGGGCGCAGGTCATGACGGCAGCTGGCGCGTTAGTCGTTACCAAGTCACGCTCTCTCGCCCTCGTGCCTCACAGATTCCTGGCGAACGGGGAAGACATATGCAACTTGTTAAGATAGTGGTGCCATTTAGTGAAGTGCACGGAGGGTGTGAGTTTTTATACGGTGTGACCAGCGAAACCTACGGAGGTGATTCGCCGATGAAGGTTCAATCGTTTATCGTAGCTCCTCGAAATCTGATCCGTTTTGCCTATGATCATAAGAACCTTCAGTGTGAATCGAAAGACTTAGCAATCATGCATGGGGCTGCCCCCGAGACTTTAACAATCCAGCTCATCGACGTAGCGCTTTCGGATCGCCAAGTACAAGAAGTTCCGCGAGCGGACGGAATTCGATTGGAATTCTCGAAAGGCCAGGTTACTGCAGCGTACTCGATGCCGGTGAGTACATCGTACCCTTTTATTTCCGCGTCTATTTCTTCCCGCGTCGAGCGCATGAGCACAATGCTCCCTCCGTCGGACGTCAAGTTATTCTTCGGTCCACTGGACAGCTTTCACAGCGTACTTCTCAATAACCTGAAAAAAGTTTTGAAGAGTTGCCAGTCCGGCTCCGACTGCCCAAAGGTTCGGATAGCAGTAAGCGCGATTAAGGAGATTGAGATAGTAAGTATCCTTGACCAGCTTCATGAAGCTCATTGTGACATCGAAGTTATCATCAACGCGGGAGAGCGATCCAACTACCAGGGGCCATACACTGCTCCATACCCGATTCGCTTTGCCCCACTCTTCTGGAACAAGGGAAACAGGCACCTCGGGCCCTTTAAAGGTATCTTGCAGATGCACACGAAGTTCGCCGTGATCGGTGATGACTTCGTTATAAGCTCGAACATGAACTTGGTGAGTGACACTAAATATCGTAGCAGAGGTCTTACCGTTACGTATCACAGTTCAGCGGTGGCAAAGATGTTTGACGCTCTCTTCGTTTCGCTCCGCACCGCTGTCTCGTATCCGCAGCAAGTCGACAGGAGAGATAACTTCGTGTTGCTTGTGAACGCTGAGAGACCGAGACGGTACGTCGCGTCAGCCCAACGTCCGTATACTGCAATTCGAACAGAGGAGGGAGAGGTATCAAACGCGTATGGAATTCTGCTCGATGAAATTCACCGTACTCCCGGGAAACTCTCGCTCTTTATGTCGCCGATTACGGATTCGTGTTTTCGGTATGGTCGCACTATTTGTTTCTTTGAAGAGCTTCGTCGAAAAGCTGAGGGAGGCGAGCTCGATCTTGGTCTCAGCGGCACTTTCTACCTGAAGCCCCAGAGTGTTACCGGTACAAAGCCGATGTGGGAGCAACTTTCTCTCAAAGATCCGGGCACTTGGAATCAAAGTTTTCGAAGTATACTTCCGCTACTTCGTCAATTTCCATCAATGATCGGTGCCTACACCGGGAGAAGTAATACCTACACTGTGCACCACGAGCGGTTCGCGCTTCTTGGAGAAGAGACCCTGATTGCAGGCTCCGCCAACTTTGTAATGCCGTTTTCGGTGAATACCGTTGAGATTATCAAGATCCCTGAGGTCTTTAGGTCAGCAGCTCTGGAGGTTGCTACCTATTCTGATCCATTTTTTGTCGCCCCGGGTGGACCGGCACTAGAATCCTTTGCTCCGATGGAGAAGAACTGCCTCTTCTTTTTTGAGAGGAGAGTCGGAGACCAAGGAATATCGCCGTATTGGCCGGATACTCATCGGTACAGTGCCTCGCAGCTCCTCCTTGAGCTCAAGAAGCGTGACAGGGAGTGGACGGAAGAGGATCTTCGGGTAGTTGTGCCAGACGAAGGTGCTTTACATGCGATCTCGAAACGAGAATGGTTTTCGTTTGTCCCCGTTACAGAGTCCTTTACGAGTCCAAGTTCTTATATGTGTATATGGAATCAGAAGTTGGATGAGTCTGTGGTTGTGAGGGTGGAGCGAGGGCCTTCTTGATG
>JAYVGZ010000383.1:0-2724 GCA_043771805.1 Pseudomonadota bacterium | reverse complement strand
CTCGAGCTACTCTCGGCCGAAGCCCTGACTCTTTGATGTCTCGAATTGCGCACTCGCCTAGCTTACTAGGCCCGTACCGGCGCTGCTCAGTCAGGCATTTAGCAGCAATCCATTCTACTCGACATCCGGATCTCCTTGAAGACCGTGAATGTAATGTTGACGAGTCGCGGCACCGGCTGACTAGTGCAGTGCGGTTTTCATTCACCAAGCCCTACAGAGTACTCTGCCAACTCGTCTTCTAAATCAGTATAACCGTTCTGATTGAAGTCAGAGTTGTACTGCCCTGGAATTGTTACACCGCGCACGGTCTCCAGATAAATTGGCCATCCGCCACCGTTCTTTGCACACCGCGGGCTACCGTCTGCGGCAACGCAGTTTATTATTCTGCCGTTTCCACTCCTTACATCATTCACAAGATTCGAATCAACCGAATCGCGCGCAGAGGGCCTGGCACCAACCCTTGCAGGGACTACATCAAGGAGCTGTTCTGTACCGAGCGGGAAGTAGCTTCCGCTAGTAGCAACAGGGCTCGCAGCTTCGTTACCCGAGTACACCAAACTGCTTCCTCCGCTGTAAAAAGTGCGATCAGCTATATCCCATTCATCCGACGCCGCTACCGGTCGGGTTGGGCCAATGTTGTCTACCAAGAAGTATCTGCTCATCGGGGATAGGCCAGACGCTACGCCATTTCCCACTCTAAGAATGTAGTGAAGACGCTTTCTCTCAGCTTCCGTATCTATGCCATCTGCGCCCTTCTCAAAGCAGAGATCTGGGCGGTACTCCGTTTCAGGACAGAACGTATCTTTTCCGGGAAGGTAGAGGTTGCTTACGAGGTCTATCGCATGAACCGCACTCCGTGTGTTGGTGAGCTCTTTAGTTCTTCCTGCACCGCGCCCACGTCCCCAATCGAAGATGATGTTGTTGATGAATTCAAGAGTCATTGCGGTGGAAGATCGAATATTCCGGTCGGCATTGTGCGCCAAATAATTCCCGATAAAGGAGAAGCCGTTCACTGCAAATGGCCCGCCTATTAACACACCCTTACTGTGCCCCGGGTCAGTAAGGCTTGACGCTTCTGGATGGTTCGACATGTCCAACCCAGCGCCTATAATTGAGTGACTAAAGGTAACGTTTGTTACATCGCCTTTTTCGGCAGAAATCGAGAACCCTTCATCTAGTGCCCAGCTTATTGAGATGTGATCCAGGAGGATATTTCTTAGACCCGTTCGAGCCGCGTACACTCGAATTCCATCACGACTTCCAGGATCACTTGTGCACGTTACCGCCACCGCAGCAGAGCAAGAACTCGTTTTGCAGCAATCAGCTCTCGGATCATCTCCGACTCGCATTCGGATGCCACGGACAATGACCTCACTTGCCTCAATGCTTAACGTCGCACCTCGAATATTGACACCAGGCTCTGGCGCCGTTTGCCCCGCAATTGTCAGGTACGGGTTCGTCACCTTAAGCTCCTTAATCGCCCAGAATTGACCGCCCACCCCAAATACACACGTTCGAGGGCCTCGCGCTTCGATGCACTGTCGCAGCGACCCTTCTCCAGTGTCGTTTCTATTCGTCACCGTAAAGATGCGCGTGCACGGGGTTCGTAGATGGCGCCCGCTCCCCCCAACCGAAAATCTGCCATGACCGATCGCCCCCGGAAATGCTAGCAGCGTTGGCGCTAACTCGGCGACTTCCGAGCAGGCAGAAGGCGGCACAGTTGGCTGTGTAGTAGGGGTTGAGACAGGCGTTGCAGATGGCTCGGCGGTAACTCGCACAGGCGGGGCTACCGTTTGCACTACAGAAGGAACTGCCGTCGGTTGCGCCGTAGGAATTTCAGTTGGTGTCGATGTCGCAGGAGCAATAGTAGTAGGAAGAGGCGTGGCGGTGTCAGGGGGCTGGATAGTTGGCACAGTGGTCGGCACGCTGATCGGCACGCTGGTCGGTGTCGAAGCTGGGGTTGAAGTTGCGCCCCCAGTTGGGGACGCGACACGAGTGGGCGTTGCAGTGCCCTTTTTCGGTGTCTCCTTTGGTAAAAAACTTAACGGACCGCACGCAAGATTCCCCAACTGAGAGGATCGACCGATGACAGTTCGGGCTCCGAGCGAGATGCGCATGGGTGTACCAACTGCACTGCCACGTCGCGTTGGCCGAATTAGGGCACTTCGCGCAGCGGAGGTGTTACCAACGAGTGGGATTACCTCTTCAACGAGCCCCCCCTCAACAGTGAAATCTCTTTTAGTAAGTCCGGTAACGGACTCGGAGAACTCAATTAGAATTGGGTACGTCGCATCGGAGCGTGAGGTTAGCCTGCACGTGACCTGAGCTTCAGCTGCACTCAAGGTGACCAGAGTTAGGAGTGCGGTGATAGGTGTTAAGAGAACGGTGACGAGTCGGATCGATCGTAGCTGCATACCCTCTCCTGTGTTGCCAAAGCCCCGAGCAGAGATTCAGCAAGAAGCACGCCACTAGGTAAGGTGCTGGAGAGATAAAGAGATATTCTGAGGCTGCAGAGACGCAGACTTAAGAGTAGGAAATTTGCGTAGTCGAGTATGAAAAATAGTGCGGGTCAACTCCGGAATTCTGTTGACGATCACAAATCGGGATTTCGTTCAAAAGCACTTTGCTACGCCTTGCGCTCCGCGCCACCGACGATGTGGTCGAACGGAGCTGACGCTACTGCTGGGGCATTAGAAAGAGTGGCTGTGTCGTCCGTTGATGATT
>JAYVGZ010000382.1:0-2790 GCA_043771805.1 Pseudomonadota bacterium | reverse complement strand
TCTCGCTGTGCCGAGGCTTCTCGCTCGTCATGGGTTACACGTTGACCAGATAGATATCTTTGAAGTTCATGAGGCTTTTGGAGCTCAAGTGCTGTGTAATATGCAGGTTTGGGAGAAAGGTTGGTTATTGTACCCTGACCTTTCACCCATAGGAGCCCTTCCACCCGAAAAAGTTAATGTTCGGGGGGGATCTATAGCCTTGGGTCACCCCTTTGCCGCGACAGGGGGGAGGCTACTACTTAATGTCTGCCAGGCCCTAGAGGAGCGTGACGCACGACATGGAATCATTAGTGTGTGCGCTGCTGGAGGTGCGGCAGCAGCCGTTCTCGTATCCCGATGGTAAAGGCTAAGAATTAGTACCGCCCATCATTCGAATCCCTGTTGCTCGGATAATCATACCGTTCCCCGTCATAGCGATGGTCGCGGTATCGATCATCATCGCCCCTCGAGTCATAGGCGCCGCCACGGCGTAGGTCGTCTATCTCTCTGCGCTGTCGCTGCAGCTCCTCTTCTTGGCGGCGGATTCGCTCATCTTGTTCCGACATCCTGTTCCCTTGACGGTCCGATTGGCCTCCGATCAGGGCCCCTCCCAGAGCTCCTGCTGCAGCGCCTATTGCCACTCCGGAGCCTGCGTGTCCAGACTGATTCCCAACTATGGCGCCAACCCCTGCCCCGAGAGCGGTGCCTAGGAGAGCGCCCGTTTCCGCGCCGCCGATAGTCGGCGCCTTTTCTGAGCACCCAACTACAGAGATCGCACTAAACAATGTGGCACATACAAAGGAATGGCGCATAAACGAGTGCATACTGAGTCCTCTAAACAACACGTGAGTTGAGCAGGAATCGCGGCCAAACAAGTAGATGTCGTGAGGCCTACGAAGTTACATTTACACTGTACCAGACGACAGTGGTAAGAGAGTATATTCAAAATTTACCAGTGAAGCCCCTCACATTACCCGGAAGGTGCGTTTCAGCACAAGAATGAGGATTGCTCCAGTTGATTGATTGACAACATGCGCTGAGTTTTTCGTTACTTACTCCAAAAACGGGGCGGACCCAAAAAAATCCTTAAGGTTCCCGTGTGGCATGCCGTATCTCTCTTCATTGGGATGTACCTCCCACATGTTGTAGCATCTGTCGCAGTTCTTGCGGTACCAAGCAGTTGCAGTAACCACAGTAAAACTAGCAGTAAGCAGTAAGTCGAATTACGCGCAGTCATCTCGAACGGGGGCCAGTACAAAGGCGGGCCTCCCAGAAAGCTGTCTGTATTAGGTCGATGTAGCAGCCCGGCGGAATCACTTTCCGTTGCCCCTGTCAAAGGAATGACAGCGGCCACGCATCGAATATTTCAAGGAGGAAATACCTGTGCCGATAACCATTAACTCGAATATAGCATCCTTAAAAGCGCAACGTCAGTTGTCTACTTCAACTGACAGTTTGCAGAAAACTTACGAAAAGTTGTCCTCTGGTCAACGTATCAATAGAGCGAGCGATGACGCTGCCGGATTAGCAATCGCGGATTCGTTGAAGGCCAGTCAACGTGTTGCACTCGTAGCCATACGAAACTCAAACGACGGTATTTCAACGATTGCAATTGCAGACGGTGCATTGGGACAGATCGGTAACGTTCTCTCCCGTCTCGCAGAGCTCTCGGAGCAATCCGCAAACGGCACGTACTCGACCACTCAGCGTTCAGCGCTGCAGAACGAGTTCGTGGCTCTAGGGTCGGAAATTGAGCGTATCGCCGTAACCACAACGTTTAACGGTGTATCGCTCCTTTCTGGAACTTCGCAGATTGTTCTTCAGGTAGGATTTAACTCCCAATCAACTTCTCAGATTACACTGAGCGGTGTAACAGGAACTCTTGCCGGACTAGGATTGGCAGGAGCAAACGTTTCTGCCCTTACTTTTTCCATCAACGCTGCATCAACAGACAATGCCCAATCAGCATCTCGTCTGGCTCTTGATGCCGTCAACGGCGCCATCGGTTCTCTCGCAGTACTGCGAGGTAACCTTGGTGCAGTTGAGTCGCGACTCAGCGTTGCCATCAATAATCTCTCGGTAGCTCGAGAGAACTTCGCTGCAGCAGAAAGCCGCATCCGAGACGTGGATGTCGCTTCCGAAGCAGCAGATCTGACAAGAACAAACATCTTGCAACAGGCTGGTGCTTCGATCTTGGCTCAGGCCAATCAACAGCCACAGCTTGCACTCTCGCTGTTACGATAAAGGAAAAGGGCCGGCGGTTTCGTCGGCCCTTTCCATTTCTCCCTCGTCGCCAACAATGTATTCGGTTGCATCCATCGTTTTTGGATGGGGCCGCCGCGTTGCGAGGGAGTACTGGATGCCATCGTCGGGTGTTGGGTGCGCTTGCTAGATTTCATTTCAAGCAGGAAACCCCCAAACCCGTAGTTTGGCGCTACCGCACCTGCATCAACGCCTCCCTGCGCGATCGAGTGAGAGATCGAATGCATGCTTTGAGTTGCGGACGACTGCGGGTGCAAAAAGGTAGCGATAAAAAATTTCGCAAGAGCGGAACGTTTTACTTCTCTGAGCGGTCAAGGAAGACCAATCGAGGGTAGGGGTCTTACACTTTGGAGTGGAATTAAATGTTTCGAAACGTAGCGCGCGGAGATTGCGCTACCCTTCGACACCCCACACGAGGCGTGTAAGTCGGCACAAGCAGTACGTCCTAAGTTTGATAAAGTCCTTTGTACTGAGTGCAGCGAGCGTGAGTTCGCTGCACTTTCTCGAATTTTTACCTCCCATTCGTCAGCTAATCACACACCCTGCAAG
>JAYVGZ010000381.1:0-15348 GCA_043771805.1 Pseudomonadota bacterium | reverse complement strand
ATGTCACGTTATGCAAAAGGGGGGCTGGTGATGGTGGTGATAGGTAGGGGCATGTTGGGGGTGAAATTTGGATTTGATGCAGCTTATGGGTCGGTTCTGGTTATTCCGAAAAGGTGAGGCATATCGGCTGGTCGAAACTAGAGCACGTAAACGTGATAGATTGGCATACCCTCCCTATCGATAAACACGACCACTGTCGTTTTCACGGCGTGGCATACTGTTCGAGGATTGTAAGATGGCAGGTCCAGTTATTACGGCAATTCGCAATCAAGTTAATCATTTGCGGGAGCAGGCTCACAATCGTCACCACCACCAGGATTCTCACCGTGAGCATCATCACCGATCGGAACATCATACGCCCGTGGTCCAGGGATGCGTGTCACCAGCCCTAAACGCGCCTCGCATGCAGCAACAAGCGTTGCATCAAGCACCGGCCGCCATTCCTATCGAACAAAAGGCGCCTGCCCTAGAGGCGCTCAAGGTTCTAGCAAAGCCCCAAGTCGTGTCGCTTGGCGAGAATGCAGAAGCGCGACCCTTAACGGATAGAGGCGTCGTAAAAAACGCCTTCATGGCGACAATTCCCTTAAGTGCAGCTGAGGCGCAGGGGAGTTATAACTTTAGCTATAAGGGAAAAGATGCGGCGCGCGGAGCGTTTAGTGCGGATGGGCTCCATAGAGCCTTCACGCGTTCCGTGCAGAAGGACGGGTCGTTTCAATGGGATAACGACATCGCGATTCACAAGGAAGTGGTAAACGGGCAAGCTTTATTGCACGTCGTGATGTACGCACCGATGGAGAGTATCACCGTAAAGGTCGGTGGGCGGGCAGTTACTTTGAATCGGGCCGAGCTTGAGGAAACGGTAAGGGGAGGGGGGGCGTCGCTTACACCTTCTGGGCCGAGGACACCGGCAGCGACGGGTTCACCAGGGGGAACTCCCGCCTTGAATCAACCTCGCATCGAACCATCAAATCCGTTTCCTAGACCGAGGAGTAATTTTCCCGGGTCTGAGCCTCCGTCCAGCCCGGATCGCAGAAGGGACGATCGCCTTCAAGCTGATGCCGGTGATAGGCAGTCAAGGCCGACTCGACTTGTGACGTTTCAAGACGGCCCAAAGTCGGCAGATGTCGTGGTCGACCCCAGCATCGTGAAGAAACTGCAGACATGCCTTACTATTTCGGGTGCACGAAATGCACATCCCACAAAGGCTTTTGCTGATTTTTCCGGCGCTGTGAAGGTGTTTCAAGATTTAAAATCCGATCCTGAACGGGCTGCACTTTTAAAGCAGTACAACGCTGCTACCGGCAAAACCGGAGGAAAACCGCTGCAGGAAATTGTTGCCTTTTATAAGGGGGATGCCGGCGCGCTTACTGACGCAATCATTGGTGAAAGTAATAAAAAGTTGATGACTTCGATGCGTACCTTTGGCGGTACGCCGGATGAGAAGGTGGCGTTAAATGAGCAGTGGGCAACAGCAAATGGGAACCCAGATTCCAAGCTACTGGCGGCTTTCGGCTATCAAGAGGCAAAGCGGAAGCTGAAGGATCCAACACCTACTGTAGAGCAGTACGTGCAGAAGTTGTTACCCGAGCCACCTTCACCGAGCGACATTCGGCCAGAGAGTCTGCCTATGTCGGCGCCTGTACCGGAGATAGTTCAGCAGCGGGTGGCCTATTTGCAGCAGTTATTTGAGGACGTGCTACCTTACGGGCCGGGAGAAAAACATGAGCTGTTGAGTGAAGCCACAGTGATTGAGGTGTTTTCCGCTGTTCCCGACGATGAGCAGCGTGTTCAGTTGATTAAGGCTTTCGATGAGGCTCAGGTGAAGGCGGGGGGGAGTTCTTTGGCGAAGTCGCTCTCGATGATTGCTGGGAACACCAAAGAAATCATAGCCTCTGTAGTAGGTCCTTCAAGTGCCGCTGCCCTGACGGCGATTGCAGCAAGCGATGGCAGCGGGCCCAAGGGAAAATTTGATGGAGTGCGGCTTAAGACAGTGGCGCAGGATCTTGCGGCAACCCCGCTGAAGAAAGAGCTCGTGCAGTTCGGTTTTTTAGCTCGAGTAGGTGAACCTTCACGGGGAGATTCGTTAGATGTGATGAGGTACTTGGATGAACGAATGGAGATGGCGGCCAAGGACATGGTGAGGGTTAGTGAGGGTAACGTCTTACTCCTTAAAAAGGCGGTCTCGCGAGATATCGGCGAAGATGGCCGCCTACGATTAGCAGATGAGAAAAGTGCCATCAAGGTCTTTGAAAGCCTTCATCATGATAAAGCGCGATTGGCTCTGATTGATGCCGTGGATGCAGAGCTGAAGGAGGAGGGCGCGCCTTCAGTGCTTCAGTCGATCCTCAATACGGGAAAGGATCATACAGCCCTTTTGTCTGCGATTGTCGGTAATAGTGCCATGGAAATTCTTAAGAAAATCGACGACAGTGACGGTGCCTACGTCTTCAGTCGTCCCGCTGTCGAAGAGCTCAAAAAAGTCGTCGAAACTCTAAAGGAAGATCCCACTCGCGCAAAGTTAGCCGAATTTGCCTATCAGGTGCAGAAGAAGCGCTTTTGGGGCAATCACGCAACGCTGTCAAAATACCTAGACCACCTTATAAAGGTGGAGCCTATGCTGAAAAGCGATTATAGCTTGCCGTAATTGGCGCCCTGCTGATTGATGGCCCCGCCTCGCAATGAAGGGCTTGGATTTAGGCGCCAGCTATCGGCGATAGAGACATAATGATGGTGGGCTCTGAATGCTAACGGCTCATGAGTAGGAAAGATTACTATGGCATTACAACCAGACGTCCCCAAAATAACAACCCCACCCGCAGCCGTAAGCCCCGCCGGTGCCGCGGAATTAGCCCTTTCCACGCAGCGAGCACTAGCCACTATCGGCTCACGTGACCTGTTCCGAAAAGACTTGATCGTACGCTTCGTCTCAACTACTGCGAATGCCACCGCATCGACGGAGGATTCGCTAGATTCAGTAACCGTCAGGCAAGGAAAAGCGATAGACCTCAACAAGGCATTATCAGGCATACAGGCATTCACCAAAGACCATCCAAATCTCGTCGATGTCCTAACTAAATGGGAGGACAAGAAGGACGGTAAATTCGTTTTCCCAGAGAGTACCTTTCAAGAAGTGAAACGTACGCTAGGGCAGGCGGTCGGCTTGACCGAAACAGACCCGGACAAACTAAAGATTCGGCTCGGGCAAACCGGCCAGCCAAACACCTATGTCGTTTGGATCGAGGCATTTAGGGGGGCACGGGAAGGGGCGGGCTTCACGATGCAACTTGGTTCAGCGGGGTCGTCTGACGTGCAGATTTCAAGGCTGCACGATCGCTCGATACCGAAGACTTCTTCAGATCTACGAGACATGATTCGCCAGAATCTGACACCAGGTGAAAAATGGCGCATCGATGGCGCGTATGTGCCCGAGCAGGCGGGAGCTTTAGCGGCTGGGCCCGTGAAGCTGGTTCATGAAACGTTGCGCGGAGCCGATGGGGCGCCCTTGGTGGTGGCGACAGCGCTCGTTGATTCAAAGCAAGGTGGAGCGGTAAGGGATTTAAAAGTGATCTCGGCCGAGGCGCTCGAGCGGAGTGAGGACATTGCATTGCGCCGAGTTATTGACGGGGGTGCCTCGCCAAGTGAGCGATCTTTTGTAAAGGCGAGTATTCTCGGCGCAGCGGGACTGTCCCGTCTGTACGCTGATAAACCCATCGCTGTTGTTCTATCCTCGGACCGCACTGCGTTTGATGTCATAGATCCCAATACTGACCAGAAGGTTCAGACGGTGACAGTCGGCCAACTGCACGCCGCCACAACAAAGCGCCGGCAGGAGTAGTGGTATTTCGTAGATTAGTTGGGCTCTGTTAGGCAACATCACCGCAGGGATGCTTCATAACTCAAGGTAATGTTTACCGCGCAGTGTCTATGAAGCCCCTTACAGTCCTTCTCTGTTTTTTCTGTGTGTTTTGTGATCGGATCGGGGAGTCCTACGGGGACGACCTAGCTGGATTCTGGCAACCGAACGTTGTGAACAAGACTGGCGTACAGCCACACGAAAATTCGTCCAAAGATATTGTTTTCGCTGACCATCCAAAGGCCGTCTCCCTCTCGCCGGACCAGCCACCTAAGCAGGATCCTGCATCCTCGCAACAACCGGCGCAATCACAGACCTCCCCTGCGTCGCCCGAAAGTCTGCCCGTTAATGCGACTTCACGGGACGACATTTACAAGAAATACGGTTCGCCAACGGCAGACATGCCGATCAAGGCAATAAAGGATGCACCACCCCCACTCCAGGCACTCTTTGAATGCGTTCACATCGGTGACGACCAGTGTGCCTTCGAGTATGCACAGCAAGTTGCAAGGTGGGACCACCGCGTCCAGGACACCGTCTCAAAAGTGACTGAGTACCGGCTGATTGGACAGGAGGCAGAAGGGTACCGTCCATCACTCGATACCGATGCGGCAGAAGACGCGGTAAGCCCGGAACGACTTAAAGTTGCTAAGTTCCTTAAGGAGGCAAGGGCCCGCCTGGCTTCGAAGAAGACAGATCTCGGAAAGGTGCTCGGCGGCGAAACTGCCGTTGACGAAGGAACAGAGCTGAGTGCCCGCGGTCGCATGACGGACAAGCCGGCCGGTGCGGTGCCGGTGGATCCTGAAGGTAAAGTTACCGTGCTTGTTTTCTTCAAAGAAACCGGGGATGGAACAAAGGAACTAAACGAATCCGTAAAACCCCTAAAGAAGCTAATTCGCCCCGATGGGTCCGTTAAGATCCTAGGTCTTACGAGTCATTCCTATTCGAAAACTGGGCTCCGACGGGTAAGTGCCGAAACCTCCTTCCCTTTTCCGTTACTAAGTGGAGAAGCACTTTCGAAGGAATTGCTGATAACTAGATATCCGACGTTTTTCTTTGTGGCGCCTACTTCTAAGGCTACGTATCGATTGGAAGGGGAGCGGGGTGCTGAGGAGATTGAGAAGGTGGTTCGATTGATGCAGGGAGGGAAGTAATAGGATGATGACTTTACGCTCTTGCAATCCGTATACCGCGATATCAGTCGCTAGCTTCATATTTGTAGCTCTTTTGTCCGCCGATACCGAAGCACAAACGATGTCGGATGAAATCGGGGGAAAGGATAACAATTTTGGTAGTCACCCCGTGTGGCAAATTATGCACGGCTCTACTAAGCGGTCCGTTCAGCAGTTAGGGCGGGTTGAAAATCCGTTGAATCAACGGCTTGTGATGCCACCCCTTCCAGGTGAGCAGGCCTATACTGACTCATTAAAGAAAGAGGATGAATTTGGTACAGCAACGACGTACGGTCCCAACAAAGCAGAGGACTATCAGCTTTTGTTTCCGCCACTGATCGAACTTCAGCGTTTAGCGAAGTCGAAACCGTTGCAGAAAATGTACAAAGAGATGATCACGAGTGAGATCCCGGTGATGGGTCAGACGTTTATGATGGTCGAGAACGGCGCTGCATCGGGTTATTTTCAATCGCTTAATCTAGTTAGCAATACGCTTACGAACGTAATGCAAACCAACGATTTTCAAATGAAGATAATGGATCTCACAGATCCCACTGGCGAAATGAAGAACGTGTGGATTTCAGATGTTTTCAAGAAAACTCAGGATGGCAAACAGGGATGGGCCGCAGCGCTTCTATCGGCACAGGGCGATAAGACCGAATTTGATGCGAGCGGCGACAAATTTGACCAAGATCTGAAATCTGAACCGTTCGATTTCAAGGTGCTTAGCGCGAGCGCGAAGACCGGCGGAACAAATAATCAGGGGAACCAAGACGGGAAGAAAATCTTGCTCTCGACAATGCTTTTTGCTGTGGGCGGAAAGGGGAAGCCTGCTGAAGGTGATGGGTTCGAGAACAAGAATATCGAAGAGTTGACAAAACAGTTTACAGACCTTGTCGGTGATATGGAGATGTCCTTTGACACGGCAGCGACGGGCGCGGGTACAGCTCAAAACGACGGCAAATCGTCCGCGAGAAAAATTCAAATCAAAAGAGTTGCTGCCGGAAAAAATCAGAATCTGTCCGGCAAGCGAACAGGTCTAGCGCGTGCGCAATGGGAGGAGACGGCTCTTGTGTGGGAACACTTCCACAACCTGCTGGAGGCCGCATGTAAGGTCTGGAAAGATCCTAAAAACCTAGAGAAAGAGCCCGGTGAAATGGAAACGTGGTCAACCATCAAGGAGTTGACGACCCAAGATTGGGAGCGGTCAAGCGCACCAGATATACCGATGACGCTTGATGCTCTTAAGATGGTATTCGCTCTTTTTGCAAAGGAACGCCATCCATCAGAGTTTAAATGCGAAGAGCTCCAAGCCACCGCAGAAGATATGCCAGATAAATTGGGAGAACTTACTACAGCTGATCTCGACAACTGTGGGCAGAAATCGGACGGGCCGTGTCTTCGGAATCGCATAGTGCTTTACATGTCCTATGTAATTGGCAGATCGAGGGCCATTCATGAGTACATCGCCCTCTATGCAGTATCGAAGAAATTTGCAACATCTCCGGCTCAACAGATTCTTCTCGACCGCGTGTTCAGAGATGTCGTTGCGGAGCTCGATCTTCAAGAAGAGCTGGTAGTCAATCGAAGACGTTGGGAGGAAACGATCTCCTTCTTTGGCTCTTATACTCAAGGACGGGTAGGCGGGTCTAATCCATCCGGCGATGTCGACAATAGTAATACTACTATGGGCGCAGGTCATTAATGGAAATTGTGACAACAGTAACCTCACTACTACATCTGTTGCTAACATCTATTGATGTTAATGCGCTTATCGAGCAGCCCTCGTGGCTTACGGGGCTGTTTGACGGATTGCCGATATTAGTTCAGGGGAAGGGTGGAAAATGTGACCCTTGCCCCGGCAGCGAATTCACCGCTATCGCTGCGGCATACGCCAATATTGGGTACATGACTCAGTCAGACCTCCTTTATTTTATTACGGAAACAAAGTTCGGCCTTTGGGGCCCGCTGCTGTACATCGCAGCAGCGGTAGGAGCGCTGGTATCTGTCGCGATCGGTCAACCACCGCGGACATACATGTGGTTTATGTTGGGTCCTGCAGTCTACAGTTTTTTGATCAGTACAACGCAAGAGGTGAAAGGTGTTGACTGGACGGTTGCTGGGGTTCAGCAAGGCATGCGCGAAGTTTGGAGGGATGCGGAACCGGGAGCCAACAACACACAACTAGTAGCGGGAAGAAAAAAAATAACATTTAACAAGGTCGATGGACCAAGCGGCACCTATCCCGTTGCGACTGCATTTTTGTATCTTGATGAACTTTTTAGCACCACAACCAACCTTATAGTGGGATGGAGTGGTTTATACTTTAGCGATGGCACTGGTGCTGCAAATACAAACCTTGCAGCGCGTAAGGGACAAGCGGAAGGCCCCTGGTACATACTCTCCAATTCGAAATGGGGAATGGTCGAAAATATGGTTTCCGCCACAGCGCGCAACCCCAACGTGCGGGACGCGTTGGTCACTTTTCTGACGAATGAGTGTGGGGATGCATTTAAGCGAGGTATAGCAGACGGGCGTTTTATCGCAGCTGCAACTTCACGGGGCGCTGTGCTACCTGGGAGTGTGTTCAAAACTCAGGGCGGGGACACAGGTGACTTCACCGGCAAGGGTAATGCTCCACAGGTCGACTACCAATACGCAACTGCTGCGATGCACATTTCAAGCATTCCTACACCAAAGGGCTTAGCGAACCTATTCAACGATTTCCAAGGAAACGGATCGTTTGGTAAATTTTCGCCGATGTTTGACGGAAAACAGGCATCCTCACTTCTCAAGCGAGGGCGTGATTCAAGCATAGTCTGTGCAGAGTATCTATTCACTATCATTCAGGCCTTGAGGTGGGAGTCTGGGCACGCGTACCATCAAATCCTGCGCTCTTCACCCAGAGGGCTGGATACGAACGAATTGTTGCGAAATCTTTTTTATGGTTGGGATGTTCGTAAACAAGCCGACGTACCTTACGCGAGCGATGAAGAAATGGTCGCGTTTGCGAAGATGCTTATCTTCGTTCACATGGTGCGAAATGAGCTTCTTTTTGCGCCTCAAATAACTAAGACCGACGCACGTTATGCGCCGGCCGACCAATCGCGGAGTTTCTCTGAAGCGTACGTTCGAACATCGGGCTCGAAGTCGAAGTTCTCAGAGCTCTACCAATGGGCAGTATTGATGCCGCATCTGCAGGGTGTACTGTTGTACATTATCATCATTGGGTACCCATTCGCGTGCATGTTGATGGTACTTCCCGGGTACTGGAAGGCATTCTTCACATGGGTTTCTTTCTTTGCATGGCTGAAATTATGGGATGTCGGATTCGCAATCGTTCAAGTTCTAGAGCGGAGCGTCTGGGGGATGATCGGGAATCGATCCAGTATGGCCCGTCTGGCGAATATGATGATCCAGACAGCGACGTCGGCTGGCAGCATAGGTGTTTCGTGTCCTGACGGATCGGTAGGCCCACCTCCCCAGGATGGCGACGATGGTGCGCTTTCGAAGTCCAACCTTTCACTGCTATGCGCGATTCCGAATGTGTGTTCGGTGAATGGCCTTGAGACGGACTGTCCGGCTGGTGGTGCGGGTGGAAACCAAACTAAGGCGAAGGCGTGGGAGCTATTCGACAGGGCCTTGTTGATGGGGGCTGGTGTCGATCTTGATCTTTCTAATGGGTACTACATTTATATTATGTCCGCGCTGTATTTTGCGGTTCCGGCGGTTACTGGGCAGTTGGTGCTTGGGGCTAAGTCGGGGGTTGCTAATATGGTTAGTGGGGCTATTGGTGGGGTTACTGCGGAGGCTGGGAAGGCTGCGGCGACTGGGTATCAGCATGCGGCGGTGAATGCGGCGCAGACGAATCAGGCGAGTGTGGGGCAGGCGGCTTACGCGAAGGCGATGAGAGCCAAATCGAACGGGGATACGTCACTCGCCGGCCAGATTCTTGAGGCGGGTAACGATGGCATGAAAGCAGGTATTGCCTCAAGCATCAGAGATGGACAACAAAAGTATGTAGCAGGTAAGGCCAGCGCCCTCGACCAGTTCGCAGGGCACCGAAGACAGGCAGCTGGTTTAGTAGGAGCCATGTACGGCGCAGCAGAATCGCCGTTTAAAGCTGGCGGAAATGTCTGGAAGGCTGCCACATCGCCTACCAAAAGTGGTACTGGTGGAACTGCGGCAGACGTAACGACTGCCGCGGCCGACGGAGTGAACAATCTGGGTAAACAAGGTGTGGGGCTAGCTAATGCGGCATCACAGTTTGCGCATGATTCGCGTGCACGACGGGCTGGTTATGCCGCGCAAAGCGGCGCGCTTGATGCACATTGGGATATGGCAGTTCAAGGCGCGAGACGAGATGGAGCGCAGGCTACGGCGGGCCGTCTATCAAAAGTAGCTGATTTCGATGCAGCGACGGCAGCTTGGGAAGCCAAAAATGCCTTCGCATCTCATGCATCTAGCGCTGCCGGCATCGCTGGGATGAATGCCGGTAACCTTAGTCCCGGGCATAAGCCACAGGATATGGAAGGCATGGCCTTCCGTGGACAATTCGGCGCTCAAGAGCAAGCCCTTGCACAGTTCCCCCTTAGTTTTGCTAGCAACGCTCGTTCGATATACGGAGCGAAGCGGCAGCAGTGGGGCGGATCTGCAATTCAGAGCGATTACACAATCGGATCTACGCAGGGGTGGAACATCTCTAACTTAGCAGGAGACACGGCTGGTTATACCGCAGGGCAGGGTTGGGGTGCTATCCAAAGCGCCCTGATTCCAGGCAGAGGCATCGAAAACGGAGTGAAAGCTGCGTCCGAAGCAAAAGCAGGATTTTTGGACGCACCTAACGAGTAAAAAATAGAGCATAGCAATTATGTCAAATTCTCCCCAGCAAGGACCTCAGCATCGTCAAGCACCGCTTGGTCCACCCAGCCCGCAGAATCAGCAAGACCTATCAGGCGCAGGTCAAAAACCGCTATCCGATCTGGTAATCGACGTAACGCTCGGTCATGAGAAAGAGGGACCTAAAGATAAAAACACACAAATAGATCCCGATATCATGCTCATCGCTGATAAAATTAAGGAGCTGTCTCGTTTGTCAGATGAGCAACTCCTAGCGGTAAATCAGAAAATCTTTCTCTTTCTTGACGGGAATAATAATCAAACAAAGGGGAACTTTAGGGAGCTTAAGCCAGGGCTCATCGATATTTCCGCGATGGAGGGTGATATTCGCCATCTGAAGGGTGCAGCCAATTTTTGGCTTACGACCATTCCGCTTACTTGTACTGCATTGTCACTTGTTGGCTTAGCGGGAAGTGTCACATCCTTGATCCCCTTCGGCGCCGCAGCTGGTTTCATGACCTGGGTTCCCGGGCTCGCGGTTGCTTATCTTAAAGCAAAGACAATCCCGAAAAGTATTCTGGGCGATACCCTTTCAACTCAAGTGGGGTATCTCGTATCGGCATCGGACGGCCAAGACAAAGCGCAACGACTTGCCGCTTTGTTTAACGTCGCTCAGGCAGGGCACGGGTATTTTTATCAACAAATGGACCCGACTTTGCCGCGTAGGAGAGATAGGGTCATATCTGACAGATCAAATGATATAACGGCTGGGAGGAAAGAGGACCCTAACGATCAGCTCTCCTTGCTCCATAATATTCGTTTTCTGGGTATCCAGCTTTTTTTATCTTTTTCCGCGCACGGACCTTTATCACGCGAGGAAAAAGCGCAGCTGTTATCTGCATTAACAGAGGAGGCTACCCCTAACGAACTCTCAGAGTACACCAAAGAGTATAAGTTCGACCAGTTAGCCATTGAAAGAATAAAGCCGATTATTGAGTCTGCCTCAACGCGTAGTTTGGATTATAAGAAGTACTCTTGGGCACTGGGGGGTATAGCGATTGCAGCAACATTCGCAGGTGCAGCCTCTGTGTTGTCAGGGGGATTTGAGGCCATTTGGTGGATGGTCAAGCTCGCACCTTAACGTGGTCTGCTTCGTTCCCCTAGTGACTAGAATCTGATGTCTTGTACTGCCTGACATAGCAGGGGCTTCGAGGTTATCCTTGCCCCTACCCCTTCTTCACCGGCATATAATTCCCCGCCGGCGAACTCCCCCAATTCCGCGCCGCCGCCGTAAGCCGATTCCCTTCCACCCCACTCCCCGGCGGCGGATTATCAAAAGCAGACTGCCGATAAACAACCTCCTCCTTCTTCTGCAACCGCTCAATCCACGCCACCTCTTCTGCTGCCACTTTCGGCGCACTGCGTGGCTCTCTACTGAATGTCTCAAACTCCGTAACGTATCCTGGGATGTCACCCTCCAACCAGCGACCGTCTTTCACTCGTCGTGTTGCTGCCGGCGCTGGCGCGTTTTGCCGAGTCCCTTTATGACTCGATTCTACTACCGCTGCCCCCGGCAGCGCACCGCTCGCACCGCGCCTCTCTGTTACCCTGACCTCCGGCGCCTTCTGACGCTCCTCCGCATCCCGCGCATCCCCGCGAACCCAGATGATCTCCTCTCTGTCCAGCTCACCAATCGCTTTCACAGCATTTGAAACTGCCGGATCATAAACGTATGTATCTTCGTACTCGATAGCGATGGTCTTTAAATTCCTTTCCGCCACGTCCATCCGAATGTAGACAGTTCCATCAGCCCCTGTCTCAAACCAGAACCCATTCTTTTCCCCGAGTACTGTGCCAGCCGGATAGAAAGACCCGGTACTGCGATCAACATATTTCCCTATTGGGTTGTCACACACGAGGTACTCAGCTGTCACACCATCCGCCCCGCACCGCGTGACGGCGCCGGTACCCTGCAACATATGACGACCGTGTTCGCCCTGAGCTCCAGAATAAGCTCCAGCATGACTCCATTCGGTATCAATCAAAAATGAAGCTGTCTCCTCGTTACGTCTTAAGTTCGAGACCATATACGAGAATGCCGTAGCCTTAGAGACGCTTTGGCCCTCAGTGCGAACGGCACGACCGTTGCCATCAAGTAACACCTCACCAGTCGGCGCCGCACAAGCCACCTCGTGTCCAGTCAAATGGCGCAGCCCACCAGTGTATTGCCACCAAAAAGATCCCGACTGGGGAGTTCCTTCTGGAATTTCCAGGTCCATAATGGCGTAAAGCAGATTCTGGGAACCCGCTGAGGTTCTAACGCTCTTGATGTCTTCAAGATTAGCCTTTGAATTCGCGATCGATCGCTCGTGATACTCGGGGCGAGACTTCATGACCTTGGTGGACTCAATCGTCACTTCCCCTTGCGAGCCGTAATCCGTTGCGATGCGGATATACTCGGCTGGCCCGATCTTCTTAACTAGGTGCTTAAGCTGAGCGGCAGGGGTACATGTCATCCCGGGGCCCTGTCCAAGCTTTTTAACGTTGGCGGCATTGCAGAGCACATCAACCATATAGTCAGCGCGCCGGCGCTCGAAGTCAGCAACTTTCTCTGCAGTGGCGTCAGCGGGGAGCGTTTCTAAAAATAGCCGATCGCTCGTTGCGAGTTCAAACATCTGCTGAAGAAGCTCTCCATTTTTTTCGAGAAGGAGTGGAAGGAGTTTCTTGAGGTCTTGGCCACGATCTCGCGCACTAGTCAGGCGAGAATCGCCCGAGTTTGGCTGAGGAATATCTCTTGCCTTATCGTAGATTGTTTGTAGCTGGCTCTTCTGTTCGGGTGTTAAGTTTGCGCCGAGTATTACCTGATTAAATGGCAGTTGTCGGTCTTCGCGGTCAAAGATGTTGGTAACAGTGCTCCCGGTGCCAGGTCCGACCATAATCGGCCGCGCACCAATCGCGCTTCGGCCTGTGGCGGATTCCGGAACATGAGCGACGGGGATGATTGCGTTTGGGTCAAAGTCTGGCATGGCTTACTAGCAGTAATATAACGAGATTAGTCATGTCTCTGGCGTGGCACAGTGCGCGGACCAACATCCGGAACGGCGCTACTATACCTGACTTGTTATTCCTAAGCCGCCATCTCTGTGTGCTCTAATTGTGACGAAATTCGAAAATGTTCTGAACTGACTCGATTGGTTCGTAC
Organism: Pseudomonadota bacterium; assembly: GCA_043771805.1. GTDB lineage: Bacteria > Bdellovibrionota_C > UBA2361 > UBA2361 > OMII01 > JAYVGZ01. The sequence continues at coordinate 2,282 of JAYVGZ010000381.1, read as the reverse complement.
CAGCACGCTAAAGCCACTCTGATTACTCAGGCACTTTCCCGCCCCGAAACACCCCCACGACCGCCTGCACATTTAACGGCAATTCCAACACCACATGCCCAATACTAAGCGCCAAGAGTGCCCCAAAACCCGCCCTGAAATCATAGAAATACAACCCCACAGCCCCCACATATGCAATGACAATCCCCACCGCACGCCCCCGCGGCATTTTATGCCACCTAATCACCTCAGATTTAGAAAACCAGTTCAGGTAATGGTACGTGTAGGCGAACGCCAACAAGCGCATAAATGCAATGAGTCCGTCACGGTCACCAGCAAGCCCGAGTGCCCTCTGTACAAGTGGCTGTAGAGAGAGGAACGGCAATGTCGCATCAAGGAGCTGATCTGATACTTCGTAGGGAGAGGGTGTAGTGGTGAGATGAAGGGCCACCACCGGCCCCAACAAAAAGACACCGAGCGCGCAAAATCCAGAGAAACTCGGGGTTCGAATAGCCCCATAAACCATGAAGATGCCAGTGAAGACGTACACATGAATTAACGTCGGGAGTAGGGCAGTGAGGAGAACTGCGTACTCGTCGAAAGAAAGAAGTAGCCAGCCCACCATGCACCCGATAATGCCCCCGGCCCAGTGCACCGAGCCTCGATTTGAAATTGCCATGCTCCCTGCAAGTACCAGGGTGGCAGCAACGAGTACGGTAATGACTTCGTGCGAGTAGGGATAGCGGGTGAAGTGGGCCACCGTCACTGGCACAACAGGGAGTAGTAAATACCACCACCCTGTCTTGCTCCCAGTAAAGAACCGTCTATCGTACAGCCACGAGATCTCGGTAAGGTAATGAAGGGGACCCAGTATCACATAGGCGAAAATAAACAGCTCAAACGGTAGGTATACAGCAAGCACGAGCGATGCCAGTAGGCACACAATATTGAGGTAGTTTATCGCATCGAGTCGGGTGAATCCCATGGAGCCTTTACATTTTCTACTGAGCTGCCGGTTAACGTAATGATAAACCAATCTTCGTTATTGGGCGAAGATTGATTTCGCAGCATTGACTCGGAACTATTCGTACAACGCTATGATGACCTCCCCTCCATCGACAGTTCACCGTCTTCACCTGACGTTAGCGATCGGACTTTTTGGAAGTCTCTTATGCACCCACCGTCTTTGGATGGGTAATCGTGATTTTCCGCTGGTACCTCTCCTTCAACACCCTTTTTTCATGCAGCATTCATGCGACACGGTGGTTTTTGGGGCGCTTCTGTTGTTGGTCTTCCTAAGTCTTTGGCTTCGGATTGCTGGTGTCTGCGCCCCGGGCTTTGTCTTGATGGGGGTGTACCTATGCCTGCAAGATGGGGCACGACTACACCCGTGGTTTTATCAACAGCTTTTAATGTACTCGGCACTCGCCGTATTCTACTGCTCGAAACCGACCTCAGACAATGTAAGGAAGGTTAGCTCCTCGTTGCAGCTTATTGTTGTGGGGCTCTATTTTTGGAGCGGCGTGTTTAAGATGAACTCGGCGTTCTGGCTCGGAGTCTACCCCCACCTAACTGAGCCCCTTGTCGACGCTATGCCCAGCCTTTCGCCATTCCTAACGGTTCTTGGGTGGTGTGCCCCTTTCCTTGAGGCGATTGGTGCTATTTCACTTCTCTTTCCTCGTGTTCAACGCGCTGGGGTAGTTGGCCTTGTCTTGATGCACTGCTTTATCCTCATTGGGATCGGCCCGTTTGGATTGAATTACAACTCAAGCGTGTGGCCATGGAACGGTATGATGTGCCTGTTGTTGTGGCAGCTTTTCTGGAATACGGATTCTGACGCAAAAGAGATCTTTTCGCTTCGTCACGGCCCGCTCCATGTATTCCTGCTAGTAGCGTCTGTTGGGCTTCCAGCGCTAGGAACCATTGGGCTTTGGGACCGATATTTATCGTTCTCTCTCTACAGCGGTCGTCTTCCTGAAGGGTACATCTCATTTCGTGCTAATGAGGCGACCAAGCTTCCAAGATCACTTCTGGCCGGAGCTAGGTTTAACCACGAGGATGAGCGGTATAGAGTGGTTCTTAACGACTGGTCGTACCAGACACTTAATACTCCACTTACGCCGTCCCCTACTGTTATCACACGTGTCGCTAGCGAGGTGTGCCGGGGGGCAAGCATTATCGATGATTTGCTATTCGGATTGAGCGTCCCAGAGGGGCTATGGTCACCAAGACGAAAAGTAGAGGTGTATCGATGTGTTGATGGGGATCTGCTCAGCGTGGAGCACTGAGGGTCGCGACGGATC
>JAYVGZ010000380.1:0-6759 GCA_043771805.1 Pseudomonadota bacterium | reverse complement strand
TATTTTTGGGATTGGTCGCAGGCGCCAGAGGGAGGGCAAAGATTTGAGAACCTCGTCGCTAGCACCCTGCTGAAATACTGCCACTTCATCGAGGATACTGAGGGTTTCAAAATGGAGCTTCGATATCTGCGTGATGAGGATGGCCGTGAGGTGGACTTTGTCGTCCTTAAAGATGATGCTCCACTTTTTGCTGTGGAGTGTAAGTTAAGCTCTAAGGATGTCTCTCCTGCCTGCACCTATTTTCGAGAACGGACAAAAATTCCGGAATTCTATCAGACCCACTTTGAAGATCCCGATTTTGGTCACGCCAAGAAGAATGTACGAGTTTTGCCCTTCTGGACCTTGTGTGAGGAAAAGGGATTTGCGTAAAGTTCGAGGCATAAGCGAGCCTACTTCACCAAGGGCAACGCCCGACCGAGAACACTTCTCCTCTGAGGATCAGAGAAGTGTCTAGCAACAAACTCCCCTTCCCCAACCCCGCCCTGACAAACCACTCTATTAACAAAAGCGTCCACAAACCCTGGATCGTCGCCGAATATTCTACTCAATTCTCCTACCTCAGCAGCAGAGGCTCTCGATTCTAAGGAGTGAATGAGGGTCTCTCTCCAAGGAGATAGATCCTGCGCAGTTAATCCCCACTGGGCTATCGCCCGCACCCGTGAAGACGTGGCATTCACTGCAGCGGTGATAAGCGCTTCCGTTGCTTCCTTGTTCGGCGATTCAATCAACGCGTGAGCTGCAAAGGTTTGTTCGTCCTCACTGCCCCTGCTGAGTGTCTCTATAAATCCTGACACCCCATGTGCCCAAGTGCTCCGACGAAATGCTACCGCCTGCTTTGCGGAGTTACGCGGAAGGTGGTCCCAGAGGACGATCTCTTCGAGGTGAGAAAGTGAACTTTTCCCTCCACACGCGGCGACAGAAGTTGTGGATGTTGCATCCCGCGCGCCATATGCTGCGAACGCGCGTACTTCATTACTGGCATTCGAGAGGAACGCCACATCGGCCAACCAAACCTTCATTGTTGGGTTTGTCGTATTACCAAGCATCAGGCAAACCTGCTCTGGAAGAGTGCCTCGGTTGAATAATTCTTTCAAAAGGGCCTCCCACTTCAGAATCTGGTCTGGAGCAAGAACCGCTCTAATTTTATTAGCGCCGATGTCCAGGTGCAACGGCCCTGTTTTACGAGCTCCGACGGCGAGAGCGCGCGCGATAGAATGCCTCGAGCTGTTACTACCTGCCGACCACTCCGTAAAAAGTTGCAGATAGGCATCCCCTATCCGCGCATCATTTCTTGGGATAGCAAGGAGAACATCAATAACTCGATCGGCGTCGTCAGGAAGAGTCTTTGTCTCGACCAACTCGAGTAATTTATTCGTTACTGATTGCGCGGAGGTGCTACTCAGCGCTTTGAGGGCAACGGTGCGCTCTCGACCTGGCTGAGTCAGCATTCCCAGAAGGCGATCAAGGTTTGCTTGCTGTTTTAGGTCAGTAGTAGCAAGTGCAGCGAGACACTCTCTCGAAGCGCGGTGTTCGGAATCAAGGGCGAGATCAATCAAGGTATTGATGACCGCGCTATCGTGGGATGCGGCAAGCACGATCGGACAAAGGAGGGCGAGTGGGGTTTCGGTAAAGAGAAGCGACTTGGCCGCGTCGAAGATCTCTTGGATGAGGAGGGCGCGATCTTCGGGGGCGTTTCGCGCACTGGAAATAACAAGGGTCCTAAAGGGCCGCGCCTGCGCGTAGTCGCGTGGAGCGAGATCGGCACCCTGTGCGGGACTACCAATTGCAGAGCCGATGACTATCGAGCGAACATCAGAAAAAACAGCATTCATTTGTAAATTCCATCTAGAAGTGGGCCGTGGAGTTTACAGGAGGGAAATCCGTTTTGAAACCCGTTGAAGATCAGAATTCAGAGAGGAAGAGATAATTCTGACAGCTCTCACCAGGACGAGTCAGGATCGCAAAGATCGTTACAGCGCCCCATCTTTTCCCGCTTTCGCTGGTGCTGAGGTATCGCGCAAGCAAGGGCGAACCTAATTCGCCCCTACAAACTCCCCCGCACCAACACCCGAATTCCCTCAGTAACCGAATACTTCGGCTCATACCCCAACGCCGACCGCGCAAGATCAATATTCGCACACGAATGCTTAATATCCCCCGACCTAAAAGGCTCATACCGCACCATCGGGATAGACTCTTTCGCGACCCCTCGCACAGCCGCCATCTCATCTCGCAACATTAGCCAGAGATCCGTGAGCGACGTTGTATCCCCGCACGCTACGTTCACAAAGGTATTGATTGCGGCAGAAGCACTCGGCGCGAGGCCCGCTGCAATATTTGCCTGCACTACATTTGCTACAAAACAGAAATCGCGAGAAGTCGTGCCGTCTCCGTAGATAACCGATTCTTTTGAGTCCACGAGAGCTGCGAGCCACCTCGGAATAACCGCGGCATACGGTCCATCTGGATCTTGCCTCGGCCCGAACACGTTAAAATACCGAAGCCCGACTGTCTCGACATCGTAATTCTGCCCATACACCTGAGCGTACACCTCATTCACCCGTTTCGTCGCCGCATACGGCGAGAGCAGAGCCCCAAGGCGGCTTTCAACTTTGTGACTATCCTCGATATCCCCATATACCGAGCTGGATGATGCGTACACGAATCGGCGAACTCCACCTGTGCGCGCGGCATCGAGCATATTCATAAACCCATCGACGTTAACGTCATGAGAATTGAGAGGATCATCAATAGACCGAGGTACTGAACCGAGAGCCGCTTGATGGAGAATGATATCAGGTCTGTGTTGACCAACAATCGACGCGCATTGAACTCGGTTACGGATATCACACGTCTCAAAAACAAAGTGCTTCGCCCGATCGGGGCCGACAGCTGCTACTACGGTATCAATGTTCGCTTGCTTTCCTGTCTCAAAATTGTCGAGACCAACCACGCGTTGGCCCCGGCGCAGGAGCTCTTCAATAATGTGCGATCCGATAAAGCCAGCACATCCGGTTACAAGCCACGTTTTGACATCACCCTGTTTCTGTTCAGACATACTCTTCTCTTATACTACTCGTAAAAAAACTGCTCTTGTTTGGCTTGCGATTCGACTACAGGCTCCAATACACCAGATCTTTCCGAATCACTTGTGGCTGAAAGATAGACTTCACGTCTACAAAGACACCATCTCTCTTCACCATTCCACACACATCAGCTACCGCCTGAGCCATAAACGACTCATGAGCTACTGCCACGACAAGGGCATCAAGATTGTTGAGCGCTTCTCTGGGTGAAAGAACCACACCATACTCTTCTCTTACATGCGCAGGGTCAGCTATCGGATCATGAACAAGCACATCGATGCCGAACTCTTTAAACTCGCGCACGATATCTGGCACGCGGCTATTGCGCGTGTCGGATACGTTCTCTTTGAATGTGACACCAAGTACCCCTACGCGCGCCCCAGCAGGTGAAATCCCTGCATTGATCATAAGCTTCACTGCCCGCTGAGCGATGAATCTCCCCATATCATCGTTGATACGCCGGCCGGCTAGGATTACCTGTGGATTGTATCCTAGCTGCTGCGCCTTGGTGGTGAGGTAGTACGGGTCGACCCCGATGCAATGCCCCCCAACTAATCCGGGGCTAAACCGCAGAAAATTCCACTTCGTTCCGGCTGCATCCAGGACATCTTTCGTGCGCAGCCCCATCTTATCAAAGATAACTGAAAGTTCATTCATGAGGGCTATATTAAGATCTCGCTGCGTGTTCTCAATTACCTTTGCAGCTTCCGCAACCCGAATGGATGCTGCCTTAAACAACCCAGGTTTAACGACTGCGCCGTACACCGCTACAAGACGATCGGTCGTAGCAACATCTTCGCCGGCGACTACTTTTATGATGCGCTCAAAGGTGTGTTCCTTATCCCCAGGATTTATTCGCTCCGGGGAGTATCCCAAAAAGAAGTCTACTCCACGCTTTAGTCCAGACTCCTTCTCAAGGATCGGTCCACACACCTCCTCTGTGACGCCCGGATAGACGGTCGACTCGTAAACGACAACCGCACCTCGCTTTAAATTTTTTCCAACTGTAATACTTGCCGAGATAAGAGGAGAAAGATCAGGCTGCTTATTCTCATCAATCGGGGTTGGAACAGCCACAACAATGAAAGAGCACTCAGCTAGGGCTGCACCATCTGTGGTAAACACGTTCTTTGAACTTTGAATCTCGCCCTCAAACCCCTCGTCCGTGGGGTCCTTCCCCTCATGAAGCATCGACACTTTGCGTTCACAAATGTCGAATCCTACCGTTCCTGGAAAGGCGCGTCCCAGCGCGAGCGCAAGAGGTAGGCCGACGTAACCCAGCCCGACAATCCCTAGTTTTTCAATTTGCATAATTGCAGTCTCACCTTTGCACATCTCACCTTTGCACTAATGCTTAGTATTTCACGGGAAGAGATCTCAGCCAAGTGTGACGAACGGCCTGAAAGGAAGAGGTTCACCCCAATTGAGCCCTGTTCCAGGCCTGAAACATCAATACATTCCACAAAAGCTGTGAGAGATTCCTCTTGCCACTGAGGTGGTCCGCCCAGGCGCGAACAACGGGCGAGGGATTGATTGCACCGCTCTCGCCAAGTGCCTGCTCGGATAAGAGCTCTGAGGCCCATTCCCTCAGGGACGACCGGAGCCAATCATCAAGCGGGATACTAAAGCCGCGCTTGGGGCGATCGATCAACTCTTGTGGGATAAACTTCGAGAGGATCTGTCGCAGAGGCCATTTTCCTCGTCCGTCTCGGTAAAGGATCTGTGAGGGTATTTGGGCGGCGAACTCTACCAGTCGGTGATCAAGAAATGGAACACGAGCTTCAAGTGAGCAGGCCATACTAGCACGATCAACCTTCGTCAAAATATCATCGGGTAGGTACATCACTATATCAGCCAGCGCCATAAAGGATCGCGCATCACGACGCATCGGAACGTGCGGAACATCAATTCGTAGGTTACCTCCTACGACAACGCCCGCATCATCCGGCCAGTGTTGAATTGAGCGGTAGTAAAGCTCCTCGGCTGAAGCCGAGTCCAGGAGCGACAAGACTCTGCGAATCTTTTCACCCGGCTGATTTAACTTAAACGGAAAGAGACCACTCTTCTGTAGGAGGGTTTGTAGCTTATCTGCTTGTGCAAGGGGCAATAGGTGAGCGGCCTTCAACAAAGCAGAGTTGATTGGGCGCGGGAGAAAGCGCTTCGCGTTAAAGACTCGATCAAGAAGAAGGTATCTATCGTATCCGCCGAACAGTTCATCCCCGCCGTCTCCTGAAAGCGAAACCGTGACATGCTCGCGGGCTAGCTTCGATACGAGGTAGGTTGGGATAATTGAGGCGTCTCCAAACGGCTCATCACTTATGTCCTGTAAGTTCGGGATAACCATCTGCGCATCTTGTGGTGTAACCCGCAGCTCTCGGTGATCAGTGTGAAGATGTTCCGCCACCGCTCGCGCGAATGGAGCCTCGTTGTACTGCTCTTCTCCAAATCCAATCGCGAATGTCCTGATGTGCGTCGATGCCTGGCTTTGCATGAGTGCCACCACAAGCGAGGAATCAATTCCTCCCGAGAGGAACGCACCAAGCGGTACGTCCGCAATCATCCGTAAACGAATCGCATCCTGGAGGAGAGCTTCCGTACGGCGCAGCACTTCCTCGGGATCTTCAATTAGTTCCGATCGCCGAGAGATCTCAATCATCGACCAATAGGTTTGAGGGGTGGGAAGCTTCCGTGTGGCGAGGGAATCTAGCGAGTATTCGAGAAGCGTTCCGGGAGGAAGTTTAAATATCCCCTCATAGATGCTCCACGGCGCAGGCACAAATCCGTACCGCATAAAAAGCGTCAGCGCATCTCTTGAGATCTGTGCCCCCCAGCCGGGTAGCGCGCGGAAGGCGTGAAGGTCGGAAGCGAAAACAAACGCACCAGCAGAGTAGCCGTAGTAGAGAGGTTTAATCCCAAGGCGATCTCTCACCAGCGTAACGGTGCGCTCCTGCCGATCAAATACAGCGAACGCGAACATGCCAACGAACCGCTCAACCGAAGCCTTCACGCCGTACGCTTCAAAACAGGCGAGCATTACTTCGGTGTCACTTCCGCCGCGGAGTGGTGTCTTGATGCTTTGTGCTAATTCCTTAAAATTAAACACCTCTCCGTTGAAGGTGATGGTGTAGCGACCAGTCGATGACTGCATTGGCTGATGCCCGGCGGGAGAGAGGTCGACGATGCTTAGTCTGCGATGGGCGAAACCGACGCCCTCCTCAGGATCACGCCAAACACCGGATGAATCGGGGCCTCGGTAACTAATCCGATCGGCCATGGCGGCCAAGGTCGCTTCTGATACAAGTCCTGTTTGATCTAAAATCCCTACTATTCCGCACATACGTGGGGTGGAGGGTACCCTAGGGTGGGGTTCGGGGCACGGGCTAAAATACGCGGATGTAGTCCTGTGTAAACGAAGCGCATGTGCAATCAGATATCTCTCCGCTTACTCTCTGGCCCTTCGAATGTGCTACTCGATTTATTAGAGTTTAATGAGCTAACCCTCCGTGGTAGCCTACGACGATCACCGTCAAGCTTTACGAGGACGAGTATGGCCTTATCACCCAGTTCAGAAGGACCGAAGCCTACCCAGGTGCCTCCCCAGACAACGCCGCCAGCTAGCGACGAAACCTTACACGACGGCGCTCCGACTCAGACGACCAAAGCCGATCAGCCG
>JAYVGZ010000379.1:0-10633 GCA_043771805.1 Pseudomonadota bacterium | reverse complement strand
CATTATTGCCCGCCTCCTTAGTATTTTTGCTGCTTTTGCGCGCATCCGCGCGCCACTTACTACCTGGGCGCCTATCTCAGAATACACCAATTTGTAGCCCATTCAGGCGCCCAGGTAGTAAGATGCGGTACGCCCCCTAAAAGAGGTAACTCTGAATGACCGCGCCCGAGGCAGAAGATCGTGTTACCGCCACTCGCGAAAAGATCATAGATGCCGTTACATCCGGCGATTCATTCGACACCATTGTTATCGGTGGGGGTATTCACGGAGCATGCGCCGCTCGGTTCGCAGCTATGTCTGGCTTTCGCACACTACTGATTGAAAAGGCAGATTACGGTTCGGGCACTTCGAGTCGAAGTTCAAAGATGGCTCATGGTGGCTTGCGCTACCTGGAGATGTTTGATTTTAGCCAAGTCTTTGAGGGGATTCGATCTCGCGAGGAGCTTTTTCAGTTTGCCCCGCATGCGGTAAAGCCTGACGAATTCCTCATCCCTGTCCCACGGGGCCAATGGTGGTTTTGGCTGAAGCTCAAAATTGGCCTTCTCTTGTACGACCTGATGGTCCAGAAGAAAGAGCGACGTCACCGCTGGATTCCACGAGCAAAGCTCTCTATCAAAGGGTTCACTCAAGAGAGGAAAGACCTGGCGGGATGCTTCCAATACACCGATGGATTGATGAACGACGCACGTCTTGTGATTGAGAATATCGTCTCTGCGCGTGAACACGGGGCGTTGTGCTTAAATTATGCAGAGTGCCTGAAGGTGATTGACGATGCAGATGAGGGCAGCACCCGAGTCCAGTTCGTTGATTCTATAACGAAGGTAGTGAGTACGGTGCGTACCCGTCTTGTCATAAACTGTGCTGGGCCCTGGGCACCTTTTATTCATCAGAGAGCGCGCGTGGGGCACTCCCTACAGGCGAAATACAGCAGGGGTACCCATGCCTTGTTTACTGTCCCGTGGCGTAGTCCAACCCTCTTCTTACCGCTCGCTGAGAAAGGGCGCTACTACTTCGTGTGGCCGCATCCAGGTGGCACGATGGTCGGAACAACAGAGAGGGATGTTGCCGAGTTACCTGATGATCCAACGCCGTCTCGTGATGAAATAGAAGAAATCCTAGCGCGGGTAGCGAAAGATATTCCCGATGCGGGATTGAACGCTGATACTCTCTATTACGCATTCGCTGGAATAAGAACCCTCCCGCTTCGAGCGGCGACGAAGAAAGCGAGCGAACTTTCTCGAAAGCATATCTGGAACCTTGAGAGAGGGGTGTTATCGCTTCTTGGTGGGAAGTACACGACGTATGCATGGACCGCTGCAGAGGGGGTGTCGCTGGCAGCAAAGGCGTTGGGGCGCTCGGTAGACAGGGCGAAATTCAGTAACCGGGGTCTTCCGGGGTACCTTGTTGATCAGAGTCGTAAGGAGATGGTCACTATCTTAATCGACACGCACGGTATTCCTATTGGGGTGGCCGAGCGTGCAGTTGATCGCCTTGGAGGGTATATGGCACGGTACCTCGCAAGACCGGAGGCTCTGAAAATTCTCACCGATGGAGTTTTAGCCGCCGAAGTATTTCATGCCTTTGAGGTTGAGCAGGCAGAGACGCTGGAGGATGTGATGAGGCGGCGGATTGATCTTGAGCTTATGCCCGGGTTTGGGGGCGGCTCGATTGCGGAGGTTGCTGGTATTGCCGTGCGGAGTACCATGCAGAGGAAGGTCGGCAGTGAACAATTTGAGGCGTATCGCAGAAAGGTAGCTGCCATTACTGATATGATTGAGAAGGTACGGTCAGAAACGGCTACCTCTGCTTAGTCGACTGCTTAGTCAACTACCGAGCCGACAGAGCTTGATGGAGCCGCGACTCTTCCCCAGCACTCCGTCAAAGAGTTTGATTTTTTCACCAGCCTCGCTACATTGCTACGCAGCCCCGCTATATTGCTATGCAAAGGAACCCAATGACATTTCAAATAGAAGGCGTCCTCCCAGCTCTTGTTACCCCGTTTAGCCACGCGGGCGAGACAATAGATTTCGAATCTTTTGGTCGTTTGATTGAATTTCAGCTAGAGGCAAAAGTTTCAGGGGTCGTCGTGTGTGGTTCGACCGGCGAGGCCATGACGTTGTCAGACGAAGAGTACCTTGCGGCCGTCCGTTTCGTCGCAGAGAGGGTTAAGGGGAGGGTTCCTTGCATCGCTGGGATCTCCGCCAGTGCGACGAAGCGAGGCGTCGATGTCGCACGAAATGTACGGGAATTGGGGTGTGACGCAGTACTGGTGGCCGCACCACCCTACAACAAGCCCTCTCAGCAAGGGCTCTTGGAGCACTACCGCGCCATCCATAGAGAGGGTGGATTGCCCGTCATTGCTTACAATATTCCTGGGCGTAGCGGCGTTGCGATATCTCCCCAGACACTCGGCCAGTTAAGTCGTGAAGGGGTAATCGTAGCGGTGAAGGAATCGTCCGGGTCTATGGATACGGTTATCGATGTTTTGCGCTCAGTTACGAGCAGCTGCAGTGTGCTCTCTGGCGAAGACTCGCTTGTGTTAGGGGTTCTTGCCTACGGTGGGAGTGGCGTTATCTCTGCGTGCGCGAACGCGTTTGCGCACGAGTTTGTTACTCTCCATACGGCTTTTCGAGCGGGAAACCTAGAAGCCGCGCGGATTGCACAGATGGATCTCATCCCGAAGATCCGAGCGATGTTCATTGAATCAAACCCCGTACCTGTGAAGGCGCTCCTCTCGGTGCGAAAGGTTATCGCGCATCCGACCGTCCGTCTGCCGCTTGTCCCCCTTCAACTGAGCAGCTTTGAAGTGGTAAAAGCCGCGTGCGGGATATGAAGCTTCGAGTCGGTGTAGTGGGGGCAAGCGGGCGAACGGGATCGCTGGTACTGGAAGAGCTACAGGGCCATCCCCGGCTTACCCTATCAGCAGCGATTGTCTCGAGCAGCTCAACCGCACTCGGTAGAGTGGTAGCGGTAGCGGGGGAGCGTCGCGATATTCCATCAGGAGAGGCACCGGTTCTCTTCTCGGCTGATCTCGCAGAGCTTAAGGGAAGTGTCGGTGTTATCGATTTTTCCACTCCGGAAACCTCAGTAGCGGTTGCTCTGACCTGTGCCGACCTCGGTATCCCCTTACTTGTTGCTACGACTGGTCTGTCTTCAGAACAGCTTTCCGCAATTAAAGAGGGTGCGAAGCGCATCGCGATTGGGATCACTCCAAACACTTCGGTTGGTGCGGCTGTGCTTGGGATGGTGTCCCAACAAGCGCAGCGCCTACTCGGCAGTGACTTCGATGTTGAAGTCATGGAAATCCACCACAAGATGAAACGTGATGCTCCATCTGGAACTGCAAAGGCGATTGTGCAAGGTCTTCTTCATGGCGCTGTAGATGAGCCGAAAACCCCTATTTTTGGGCGCCTCGGTGAGCGTAGGGCGAATGAGATAGGTGTGGCATCTTTGCGTGGTGGGGGAGTGCCCGGCGATCATACGGTCTATTTTTTGGGAGCATCAGAGCGTCTTGAGCTTTCTCATAAAGTCAACGATCGGCGCGTTTTTGCTCGAGGCGCACTGTTGTTTTTCGAGCGACTTTTAGGCAAATCACGCGGCGAGTACGCAGCTTCTGACCTTCTTGCCTAGCCCTAACCTTTCAAAACGGCTCGAAAATAGTTGGTTGCGTTTTAGGTGACCCCTTGTTATACACGCCCTTAGAGAGACGGTAGAACGGCATTGCGATGCGGGGGTTCGAGAGGCATTTTTAGCCCTGGAGCCACTCGGATAAAGTTGCAACGCTATTCTCTCTTTGGAGAAGGTTTCTCTTCAGGTTGTGAACATTGTTGTATTGCAATGTCTGGGGGTGAAGACCACGTAGTTTTTAATTTCACTGAATGTAGTCACTGAGTCTAGTCACTGAGTCTAGTCACTGACGGTAATCCACTGAAATCAAAAATTTGCGAGCTACCAATACAGCGAACACTAACGGTTAACATGCGTGTTGCAATACACACTAGGTAAGGGAAATTAAGGTATGAAGCGAGAGAAATCAAATTACATGATCCAGTCCGTTTCTCATGCTCTCGACGTGTTGGAAGAGCTTTGTAAGGCAGCCGGTGAAGTGGGTGTTACCGAGCTTTCGAAGCGCCTAAAGCTTCACAAGAACAACGTTTTTCGCCTTTTGGCAACGCTTGAGCTCAGAGGATATGTTGAGCAGAACAAGGAGACTGAAGATTACAGGCTCGGCGTCAAAGCCCTTCAGCTTGGCCAATCCTACCTCGCGCAAAGCACACTTGTAGCTCGCGCGCTTCCGATTTTAAAAACGCTCTCCGATGCAATCGGCGAGACTGTCAGCTTAGCAGTGCTTCAGAGTGGCAGCGTCCAGTTTCCGATAAGTGTAGAGGCAAAGCGACCAGTAAAGGTTGCTCCGCGCATCGCGGTTTCCTTCTCAGCAAAGTTAAACGCAGCCGGGCGACTTTTGACCGCACAGCTGCCAGATTCAACCCTTGCAGAGCTCCTTGCGTCAAATACGGCACAAGATGCAGCTATCAAGACGCAGCTACAAGAGCTCCGTTCTACTGGGCAGATTATTGACCGCGGAGCCATTGAGGCAGATGTGGTTTCAATTTCGAAAGTGGTGCGTGGCCCAAACAGCGAGATCGTAGGCGCTATCGAGGTATTAATTCCTCAGTACCGTGCCAAGATCGACGCGGTGCTTCCAAAAGTTGAAGAGGTGGCAAACTTGCTTTCAACAACACTCGGGGCAAGTAAGGGTTCTCTATCAACAGCGGTGGAGAAAGAAGTGGTCTCTCCCTCTCCAGTCGCAGCTGTGGCGCCCGGAGCAATGCCCCCAGTAGGCGGTTCATCAATGCAGGTTGCGCGCTCGGCGAACAAGTAAAGTAGGAAGAGGTACGGTGTGGGCCTGCACTGAAATGGTGCAGGCCTACAAGAAAAAACCTCATCGGACCTCTGTATAAAAGTGCCAGAAGAATCAGCTGGCACCGTTGTTGCGCCATTTTCGTTGCATGATTTTTGTCGCATGATTTTCATGGAGCCGTTGTGATACCTCTCGCTGGACTCTCCTCTGAACAGCAGTCTCTGCGCGATGTGGCAGCTGGCTTTGCAGCTGATAAAATTGCTCCCGTTGCGGCTCACCTTGATGAAAAGTCGGAGTTTCCCGAGGCTCTCATCAAAGAGGCGCACACCCTCGGACTCATTAATCTTACCATTCCACCAGAGTTGAGCGGCTCCGGACTCTCTTTCTTTGACGCGTGTTTGGTCATCGAAGAGATAGCCGTAGGATGTTCTGGATTTGCGACCTCAATGGTTGCAAACGATCTAGCGCTTACTCCCATACGGCTTGGCGGCACAAATTCCCAGCACTCTCAGTTCTTGACTCCGATTGTCAGCTCCGGCGGTTTGGCCTCATTCTGTCTATCAGAGCCGGGTGCCGGTTCTGACGCCGCAGGCATACAGACGACTGTTCATGAAGAAGGTGATTTCTGGGTTGTTAACGGCACGAAGCAGTGGATTACTAACGCAGGTTACGCTAAACAATTTACCGTTTTTGCCACGGCCGATAAAGCGAAAAAACACCGAGGGATCTGTTGTGTCGTCATTCCGCGCAACACCCCAGGAGTCTCGGTCGGTAGTCATGAAAACAAGATGGGGCAGCGGTGCTCTAACACATGTCGTGTTACCTTTGATTCCGTGAAGGTACCCAAAGACCATATGATCGGAGCAGTCGGGGAGGGGTTTAAGATCGCAATGCAAACGCTCGATCTAAGCCGTCCAATGACTGCTGCGATCGCGGTGGGGATAGGAAGAGCCGCCCTTACCCACGCAATCCGTTACTCGAAAGAGCGAAAGCAGTTCGGGCAAACAATCTCAAGCTTCCAGGGCGTGCAGTTCATGCTCGCAGATATGGCTACAGCAGTCGAAAGCTCCCGCCTTTTAACTTGGAAGTCCGCTTGGTTGCTCGACCAAGGGGTATCCGCATCGCTTGAATCAAGTATGGCCAAGCGCGTGTCGGCTGACTCCGCTATGAGCGTATCAACGGATGCGGTTCAGATTTTTGGTGGTTACGGATATACCAAAGAGTATCCTGTCGAAAAGTTAATGAGGGATGCAAAGTTACTTCAGATCTACGAAGGAACCAGTCAGATTCAAAGGGTGGTTATCGCCCGTGAGCTCCTGAAAGGGTAAGGGAGAAGGGGAGGGTAGAACGTTATGGCTGATGTATTCGATAAAGATGCTGCCTTGGAGCGCGTTGATAACGATGTCGACCTCCTTAAAGAGCTGGTTGATATCTGCTCGACGGAGTATGCGAGTAAGATTAAAGATCTCCGTATTGCAATGCAGAGCGGCGATTCAAAAACCGTCTCCGAGATAGCTCACAGTCTTAAGAGTGCCTTCGGGAACGTAGGCGCCATGGTCGGGCATAACACAGCCTTTGATCTTGAGCTGGCTGGCAAAAAGGGGAGCTCGTCGGATCTGACGACTTTGGTTTCATCGTTTGAGAGGGCTGTGGGGGAGTTTTTTCTTACCTTTAATGAAGAGAAGGACAAGCTTAAGTAGAAAGTGTTAGGAAGGGGGAGCTCACCTTTATTGTGGTCCTGGTAAAAGAAATTCCCGCCGCGTAAACTTCTTGTTAAGTGGCGATGCTAAAAACCTGTCGGCCATAAAGTTAAGTGACATGCTCGACTCCATTTTCTATTCAGAAATATCAGGGGTTTCAGCCTTGGCGGGTTTTTTACTTTTGGCACACTCGTATAACCGTAAACATTACATCAAATACATTCTGAAGAACGGAACGAAAACTGAAGGTAAGGTCGTAGAAGTTTCTCGCGACCCAGGTTCGCTCTTTGGCAAAGAGGGCGCGGGCTTCGCGCCAGTGGTTCAATACACTACGAGTTCGGGGAACATTCTCAAGCACCACTCCCAGACTTACTACCTGGGCGCCTGAATAGGCTACAAATTGGTGTATTCTGAGATAGGCGCCTAGGTAGTAAGTGGCGCGCGGATGCGCGCAAAAGCAGCAAAAATACTAAGGAGGCGGGCAATAATGTTCGGGGTAGTTGTAGCCTATTCATTCGCCTCCTTAGTATCAAGTACCGTGCAAGTACGAAGTAGACCAGATGGTTGATCTTTGGTACGTGAATTACAAATCTAGGCGCGAGGCAGCGCTGGCGGATGACCAGCCGGGAGATTTACCAAGAAAATTATTTATCGCTGGCTTACTTTTACTCCTAGTGGCAGCGCCGAAGATTGTTGTCGGCATGCTTGGGCTGTTTTGAGCGGGCAGGCTACTTTTTCATCGCGAGAACAACCAAGACTTCGATCGCTCTACGTCGACTAGGGTAAAATCAAGATTCAGTTGAACTTCGGCCACACTCATCAAGTGAAGTGTGGCCGAAGGAAAAGGGCGGAGGATAACCCTCATTCATTTCTCGCCCCCTGCTTTTTGACTAGATCGCGGAGTCTGTCATACTTATCCAATGAATCCAGCCCAAGAACCATCCAATACCAACCGGTCCGAACAAAATCCTCCTGCGAATAGTGATCTCGCGGGACCAAAAGGTGAGGAACTACGCCTACACCAACGTGTTACAGATACACTTGCTCGAACCCCCGGGGGCGACTCCCTCGACAAGTTCTTTGGAATAACAACGGGCAAGCCAGAACAGTCTGATGAAGAGCGGCAGAACAGCGATGCCCTTATTCGTGAGTTACAGGCTATATCGAATGGAGAGAGTCTAGACCTTACTGCGCTCGTAACTGGAATGTCTAAGCATGTGGCGGATTCAGCTGTTGATCCTGATGCACTTAGAGCACTAATGAGAAGTTCGAAGAAGGCACGTATTTCGCCGCCCGATGCCGACCTTGGGGAGCCCGTGCCATCTCTTAAAGTCGATCAGGTGGAATGAGGCGTGCCGGTAACCGGATCTAGCTGCGCGCGGTCAATGAGATAAGGCGTGGGGCGTGGGCGGCGGGGGGAAGAACACGAGGGGCTACGAACTGAGTAATCATATTTACCGCGCTCCCATCCTAGTTGCCGTTGGAGTCTGTGATAGTCCCAACCCAATGATCGTGATACACTCATCATATGACGCGCCCCAAACTCTCTGACATCCTTGAGCTTAGCATTGCGGAACGAATTGAATTAGTGCAGGAAATATGGGACAGCATCGCCGAGGTGCCGGAAGAATTGTCACTCTCAGAAAACCAGAAAAAGGAGCTCGATGCTCGTGCTGTTGAAATTCGCTCTAATCCAGCGTCAGGCGTTCTGTGGGAAGACATTAAAGCAAATCTAAAGCTGTGACATCGTCCGTCCGTAGGATTCTATTTACCGCAGAGGCGCGCACGGAGTTCGAAGACGCTGCGCATTGGTATGAACAAAAACGAAAAGGTCTAGGAGCACAGTTCGTGCTGGTAGTAGAAGCCAAGCTTGACTCGATACGTAAATCGCCGGAGTTGTTCACACCCATATAAATACAGACGCGCCGTCGTTAAGCGCTTTCCTTTTGCAGTATTTTTCGAGGTTGTGGGTGACGACGTTCATATTCTGGCCATCTACCACAATAGCAGGACCCCCCAGGTATTCGAGGACCGCTCTTAGGCTGTCCAAGTGCTTCGAGG
Source organism: Pseudomonadota bacterium (assembly GCA_043771805.1). Classification (GTDB taxonomy): domain Bacteria; phylum Bdellovibrionota_C; class UBA2361; order UBA2361; family OMII01; genus JAYVGZ01. The sequence continues at coordinate 2,011 of JAYVGZ010000379.1, read as the reverse complement.
GCGCCGAATCGGGTAAGGAGTGAGAAGGGTTGCAGTGCGCCAACTCCACCGACGCGATCGCCAAGGGGCGGAACCACGATGAGTCACTTTCTAAACTTCTAGCCGATAGTGATGCTGTCGCGCTGCGTGGTTTCGAGCGCCACGGAGTGCGCTTTGGTACCCTCTCGTCGCAGCTCGCCGTGACTCTTTGCGGCGAATAGCTCTACGGGACTCCGAGCAGTAAAAGTTGCCTCGATCGCTCTCCTTTCGAGACGCTGGGTGTAGAATAGACGAAACTTTATGCTCTCTTTCGAACCTCTTTTTCAATAGAAGTTCCAACTTCAATCCGAGCGCAATCGAGATCGTAATCCATTTGCAGGCCTAGCCAGAAATCAGCTGAATTGCCGAAGTACGCAGATAATCTTAAGGCAGTATCTGCACTGATACCTCTCTTTTCGAGTACAATTTCATTTATTCTGCGGGCCGGTACCCCAAGTGCAAGAGCAAGCCTGTTTTGGCTTAAGCTCATAGGAGTCAGGAACTCCTCCATTAGGATTTCGCCCGGGTGAATCGGAGTCAGTTTTTGTTTCTTCATAGTCAAAATTAGTGGTAATCCACTATCTCCACATCAAATGAGTGCCCGTCTTTCCACTCAAAACAAATTCGCCATTGATCGTTAACTCGAATACTCCACTGTCCGGCGCGGCTTCCGTGGAGTTTCTCTAGCCGATTGGCCGGCGGTATTCTTAGGTCGACAACAGTTACAGAGCGATGCAACATCTTTAGTTTCCTTAGAGCCACTTGCTGAATATCTGCGGGAAACTTCTTTGACCTCTCCAAATGAAAGATTTTCTGTGTTTCTTTGCATCGAAAAGTTCGAATCATACCTTAATTATATAACGAAAGCCGTTAAACGCCAAGCGTTAAAGAAGAAGTCGCAAGAATCAGTGGTAAAGCTGATTGCATTTGGTTGCGAGTAGAAGTTTCGACCGATAGGACGTGCTCCAGGAAAGGCCTCCGATTCAAAAGGTTTTACCGACGCCAGAGAGATAGGTGAGCGATTGATAAGTCACAGTGAAACCAAGAAGAGCTAGTGTTATGAACGATGAAGGGTGTGGTAAAGAGATGTCAAATACTATTGAAGTCAATTCTTATGAAGATTCCTACCCCGTTACGTTTATTCTTGCTTAAAGTTGCGCTGTTAACGCTGGTAGCGGCAGCCGACTCCGCTACGTCTCCTCTCTGGGCACAACCCCTTGTTGCAAAGATTGACTCGCTCTTTGCGGACCAGAACAAACCAGACGCTCCCGGTGCAAGCGTGGTCGTTGTTCGGGGTGGCGAGACGGTTTTTAAAGCTGCCTACGGGTTAGCGGATGTAGAGCGGAAGCTTCTGGTTTCTACGGGGACAGCTTTTCATCTTGCATCAGTCGGAAAACAAATGACTGCCCTCGCTGTATTACTGTTAAGTAGTGATGGGAAGCTTTCGATCGATGACCCTGTTGAAAAGTACCTCCCGCAATTTCGCGGCTGGGGGAGTAAGGTGAAGATTCGCCACCTCTTGTACCATACCGGCGGAATTCCCGATTACTACGAGGATATTGAAGAGACCTACCCCAGGCCGACCAATTCGCAAGCTTTGAAGTTTCTGGCCCAGTTGAGCTACTTGGAGTTTCGTCCCGGTGCAAAGTTTGACTACAGCAACGCGGGGTACGATATCCTTGGAGCGTTAGTGCAAAAAGTGTCTGGAATGCGGTTCGGTCAATTTATGGATACCCGCGTGTTTGCTCCCGCAGGCATGACAAATTCCTTTGCATTTGATCCCGCTCGAAGAAAGTTGAGCAATCGAGCGTTAGGGTATGCAACCGAGGGGAAGAAGTATTCCCTGGATGATACCAATCCTCTCAATGGAATCCACGGCTCGGGGTCGATCTATTCATCCGTCGATGATATGGCGAAGTACGATGCGGCGCTGTTTGGCTATCGGTACGTATCGAAGGAAGTTCTGGATCAGGCTTTTGTTTCAGGCCAAACA
>JAYVGZ010000378.1:0-2370 GCA_043771805.1 Pseudomonadota bacterium | reverse complement strand
CTGACGGGATCGAAGGGGTTTGACCTTCTCTCGTACCTTTCAGACAAGGGTGCTCCTGTTGTAGCAACGAGCGAGATCCGGATAGCGGACATGACTGATACTGCAGAGCAGTACGGGGCTGTGGGCTATCGGCCCAAGGGCGACAGTCAAGAAGAGGTAGAGCTTCTGATGGATTATTTAGCAGAGGTTTCTGTAGTAAGCGAAGGGACCCACTAGCCTGCATCGCTCGCAGTAGAAAACCTGTGAGCGATGCAGGGCCCCGCTCCTTCACTTAGCAGAGGTTGATCGCTGTAGTAGTCGGTCAACTCGCGATAGCAGCACCCTTTGGTCGGCCGTCTTACTTATAAAATCATCTGCCCCTGTCTGAATGAGCTTTATCTCGTTCTCCACACTATCAGCGGCCGTTAACATCAGTACTGGAATCTGTCGAGTGTCCGGATCCCGTCGCAAGATCTGGACAGTTTCGGTGCCGTCCATGTGCGGCATCATGAGGTCACAAACGATTAGGTCTGGCTGGCTGATAAAAACTTCATCGAGAGCCTCCTGTCCATTCGTAGCCTGAACGACTTCATACATAGCGCGTTCGAGCACCATGGTGAGGACAAATCGTAAATTTTCATCGTCTTCCACCAGAAGAATTTTTTTCTTTTTTGGTCGACCGGGCGGATGTTCTGCTGCGACGGGCTCAGGCCTTACGACTGCGGATGCGCTCGAGGTAACGACGGAGCGGGTGGAAGCTAAAGGTGGTGGCACTGGTGCGCCCATCACACGGCCCACTTCGTCGAATGAGGTCTGCCCGGTACAAATTAATCGGATTGCTGCCTCCTCCAAAGAAACGAAACCACTTCTGCGAGCAATCTCTTCAAGCTCTGATTCTCCGGCGGTGTCACGGATAGCAGAACGAACTTCATCTGAAAGGTGCAAGTAACTGTAGACGCCGATACGTCCTGCATAACCAGAGCCCCCACAGTCATCGCATCCCACGGCCTTACGAGGGGCCGTTTCAACTTCGGTATCTGAGCACAAGGCTACTGTCGAAGGCCGATCATCAGGAACAGCGCACTTTGGGCACAGTCGCCGAACAAGTCGTTGCGCCATCACCCCTCTCACGGAGGATGCGATTAAATACGGCGGAATGTTGAGGTCGCGGAGGCGCGTAATCGCGGCAGCCGCCGAATTAGTGTGAAGGGTTGCCAATACAACGTGTCCAGTTTGGGCAGTTTGCATGGCAATCGAGGCGGTTTCTCCGTCACGAATCTCACCCACCACCACCACGTCAGGATCTTGTCGCAGCACAGACCGGAGCGCATCTGCAAAAGTCATCCCTATCTTTTGATTCACCTGAATCTGCGTTACTCCGCTCAATCGATATTCGATCGGATCCTCAATCGTGATGATGTTGTGAGATCCGTCTCGCAACTGCATGAGGCCGGCGTAAAGAGTTGAGGTTTTGCCGGAGCCCGTCGGGCCGGTAACGAGTATCACCTGTGAGGAGCCAGCGAGGTCCTGACGAAGTTTCCCTAGAATGTTTTCTGGGATTCCAAGCGAAGTAAACGAGATGTGGCTTGGATCTGAGTTCAAGACACGAGCTACTAAATTTTCGCCGTACAGCGTGGGTACGGTAGATACTCGCAGATCGCGGTGAGCGGGCCCAACTTGAATGCGAAGCCTACCATCCTGAGGTCGTCGCTTCTCTGAAATGTCCATGCCCGCGAGCAGTTTCATTCTCGAGAGAACCCCAAGTGAAAGGTTCGACGGCACAGAAAGAAGTTCTGTCATCAATCCGTCCGTACGAACCCGAACAGTGAGCTGTTCTTTCTCGGGAGATACGTGGATATCGCTGGCACCCCGATCAAAGGCTTCGAGGAATATTTTGTTTACCAATCTCACAACGGGCGGAGCATCAACATCTGACGATGAGATGCGCGATTCCATCGTGCCAGTTGACGTCAGCAGAGGGGGCTCTGGTGGCTGTTCGTCTGCGGGAGGGTTAACGCACGATCGTGAGTAACTGAGAAGCGTTTAGTGAGAAGATTAAGGATCTGGGCTTCAGGAGCTATCGCAACTATCGATGATTCTCCGAGTGCAAAATCGATCGATTGCTTAACGTGCCGTGCGAGTGGGTTTGCGAACGCCACAACGATTGAGCCGCGCTCTCGGGCTACGGGGGCTGCTCGCATGGCGCGCCACTCATCAAGAGGCACCTTTTCTAGTAGTGCCGAATCGATTAAACGCGCGAGGCCGTCGATGTTTTGTTTATTGATGACGGTCGCTTTAATGCCTAGTTTGGCTGCGACAAGCTGTACGGCGTCCCACTCGTCGAAGAAGCCCAGTGATGCCCCGTGTGCGAGGGGCCCCGGGGCCTCGGGA
>JAYVGZ010000377.1:0-3204 GCA_043771805.1 Pseudomonadota bacterium | reverse complement strand
CATCCTCAAATAGCGGAATCAGTTCAGGGTCGTTTGTCAGGTCAGAATCCATGAAAAGTCCGAAATCGTATCCCGCTGACAATGCAACCCTGGCGCCCTCCAGGAGAGCTGCCCCATAGCCGCGATTCACCGAGTACGACACTACCGAAAAGGGGAGTGACGGCGATTCAAGGCTTCGTAACACTCGCTCGGTTTGGTCTTTACTCCCATCATTAACTGCGAAGAGGTGCGCATCAGGTAAACGACTCTTTAGCAAGGTACAGACCGCTTCTACGCACCGCTTGGCCCCAAGCTCTTCATTAAACATCGGGATGATGACGGCCAATTTATACCGCTGGGCCGGCGACGAAAGGACGGAAGATATCGTTGAGCTGTGGTTCATCACGCAGAGGTCACCAAACTACCCGCCTACAACGCTCGACAAATTGTAGGGTCGGTAAAGTTTCTCGGTGTTTTTCGGGTCATGGAAATCCACCACCACCTGCTTGGTAATCTCAAGGTTGCTAAACTTGGCAGCTTTGTAATCCGCGTAGGTGCCCCGCTTAAATTCAGCGGTCATCTCTGCTACACCGTCCTCAACCAGATACTTCGCTTTGAACCCGAGCACCCGTTGAATCTTATCAAAAGAGACGTTGTAGTTCCGTCTGTCAGAGCTGTCGTTTCGAGAGGTTATTGAAACCGGTCTCTCCCGCTCTACTACCGATTTCACTTTGTCTGCTAAATCTTGAATCGTCATGTTAAGGCGGCTATCGCCTACATTCAGGATCTGGCCCTGCACGCGAAAAGGGTTTGCTTTCAAGCTAAGGACGATCGCTCGTGCTATGTCTGCTACATGAATAAAGGGCCGCCATTGGTCGCCGCCAACCACCGTAATCTCACCGTTATTGTGGGCCTGAGCAGTAAAGAGGTTAGCAACCAGGTCAAAGCGAGGTCTTCGCGAGTGCCCGAACACAGTAGCAAATCGAAGAACTGTTACGAAGAACTCATCCGTCACCGAAGCCAGGAGCTCTTTTTCGCTCGCAATCTTTGTTCTCGCGTAGAGTGAAACTGGGTTCAGATCGCTAGTCTCATCAACGACCTCGTCGCTTGCACCGTACACCGAGCAGCTCGAGGCAAATATGAATCGCTGAACGCCAGCTGAAAGGGCGACTTCTTTCAGCATCTTAGTCACGATGACATTTGAGTGAAGGGTGTAATTCTCGTCGAGTGAGCAGGCCGGATCGCCAACGAGACCAGCGAGGTGAACTACGGCGTAGGCTCCTTCCGTTGCCTTAACGAGTTTACTGATGTCAGTGACATCGCCTTCCACCAATTCAAACTTAGGGTTACCGCGGAATTCTGCGAGAGAGTCTTGGCCGTAAAACAAACTGTCGAGTACGCGAACTACAAACCCCTCCTGAAGGAGTTGGTGCACGACGTGGCTACCGATATAGCCACCGCCGCCAACGACGAGAACGGGACCGTTACTGTTCATCGCTTTTTTAAGGGCGCTTGAAAGATGGTCACCAGACTTCTGACGATCAAGATTGAGGAACATACGGGGAAGAACGAGCGGTCCCCATGCAATCGCTGCCCACAGTGCAGCACCAAGAAAGCTGCCGGTTGAAATCACCAGGTAAACAGCAACCATCGCTACGGCCGCAGAGAGAATTCCCGCCTTCAGTCTTCCACCGCCCACGCGATACCGGCTGTATACGCCCACGGCGTAGTTGGCAGCTATGCCGACAAACGGAACGCCTAGAAAGCCTAGTAAGAAGCTACCGGTGAACAGGTAGGCAAAGATGCCGGCGACGACTGCGGATACCCCGTACACAATGCCGTCGTAAACCAAACGGCTCATGTTTGGGTTTAAAAGAAGAAGTTCTTTTCTGAGGAATTTGGCCGGGGAACGCAGAAGTGTTGTGAAGTTCATACAGGGCTCCCCGGGTGATAAGGCTCACCTTTAACTAGCGTCCACCGGTAGGCACCGAAGAACCGCTCATGCTTCGCACAGAATTACGCCAGCAAGTACCATGGACACCCGCTTTAATCAAGCCGGGTGCCCTGGTAACCCATTAGGAAATAACAACTTACACCCTTTCTCATGAGGCAATTAGCGTAAATTGTGTCGCTGGTGCACTACCGCCGCCCCTAGCCGATATCAACAACGTCTTCCATCAGCGATCGCTGTATCGGAAGGTGGTTGTGCTCATAGAGGTGACCCCGCAGGTTACCCGTCCGAACACGCTGAATCAGATCCTCCGCGATGCGCTTAGAAGACAACCCGTCCCCTAGCGTGTGTTCCCACCGCTTACCCACGAGACTCTTGAGCTTTTTCAGCACGATCTCAGTCGGGTACTTCTCAGCCTGGTCTGGATCAAATTTGACGCAGCCGCCGACGTCGTACACCTGCGGTCGCTCTGTTGCCTTCCGCATCTGTACACACGGGATATTAAGAACCGAACACTCTTCAGGCACCGTACCCGAGTCAGTAATCACACCCTTGGAATGGGTCATCAGTATCAACATGTCCTCGTACCCAATCGGGTCAACCATGATGAGATTTTTGACATTGGAGATCTTGTACTCCTTCATCACTCTCTGCGTTCTATAACTCGCCGGGAAGAACACTGGTAAATCGGAGGCCTCTACCAAGTTCAGAATCGCCCGGAACGATTTTTCAATGTGCACGTTCTCACGGCGGTGACACGTCATAAGGTAAAACTGTCCGTCCTTGATGCCACGTGCGCGGAAGTACTCATCGTCAGCCATTCCGTCCAGTCGCTCTTGGTGTGGGTAGTAAAACTCGTTCAAGATATCAACGATCGGATTGCGCACAACGACGATGTTTCGTGGGTTGAGCCCCTCAGCCACGCCGCGGAGCTTGTACTCCTCTTCGTAAGTGTAGATAACATCCGACAGGTGATCGATCATCGTCCTAAACTTCTCTTCCGGCATACGCCAGTCGTAAGAGTGCCAGCAACCTTCTACGTGAATGATCGGAATATTCAGTTGAGCAGCTGCGATACACGCAGTTGTAGTGTTGGTATCTCCCAGAAACACAACACATTCGGGCTTCATCTTATCGAGCACTGGATACAACTTCGCTATAAGTTGTGAAGATATCTCGGCATCAGTGTCCCCACTGCATCCAAGATCGATGTCAGCTTCCGGGAGCTTGAACTCGCGGAAAAATATCCCTTTCAAATTGTCGGAGTAATGTTG
>JAYVGZ010000376.1:0-3710 GCA_043771805.1 Pseudomonadota bacterium | reverse complement strand
GCCGGCCTCATCGAGGTCCTTTAGCGCCTCTTCTCCTACGTTCGGGATATCTCGAGTTATCTCTTCCTTTCCAAGCTTCGTGTCACGAGCAATACACTCAAACTCCTCAATGTGTACCGAAGTGAAGACGTCTTCCTTCACAAGGTTCTCATTGATAAGGACGGAGTCCTCGAAGTTGTATCCGTTCCACGGCATGAAGGCTACGAGACAGTTTTGTCCGAGCGCAAGCTCAGCCATATCCGTACTCGGGCCGTCAGCGATCACCTCGTTAGACGTAATCTTTTCACCAACTCGGACGATAGGCCGTTGAGTGATGCAGGTGTTCTGATTTGACCGTCGGTATTTCACCAAATTGTAGATATCAACACCGGTATCCAAGGCATCATCCGATGTCTTGTCAGCCTTGATTACCACCCTATCAGACTCAACTGACATTACCCGACCGGCACGTTTAGCAACCACTGTTGCTCCGGAATCACGAGCCACGATGTGCTCCATTCCAGTACCAACCAACGGAGCCTGGGCCCGCAAGCACGGAACAGCTTGACGCTGCATGTTCGAGCCCATCAGGGCTCGGTTTGCATCGTCGTTCTCAAGGAAAGGAATGAGCGAAGCGGCAACGCTCACTATCTGCTTTGGACTCACATCGAGTTTTGTCACCTCGATTGGAGGTACCAGCAGGTACTCGCCGTTTCGTCGAACAGGCACTGCCCCTTCAACTATATTCCCTTTGTTATCGATATCGATACTTGCAGGAGCAATAGTCTCGCGCTCCTCTTCAAGGGCGGAGAGGTACACGATGTCAGAGGTCACCTTGTTGCTGTTATCGACAACTCGATAAGGCGTTTCAACGAAGCCAAATTCATTCACTCGCGCATACACCGCGAGAGACGCAATCAGACCGATGTTCGGTCCCTCTGGCGTCTCAATCGGACAAATACGACCGTAATGGGTAGCATTAACGTCACGTACTTCAAAACCGGCTCTATCACGCGTAAGCCCGCCTGGCCCAAGTGCCGATAGGCGACGCTTGTGAGTGATTTCAGAAAGCGGATTAGTTTGGTCCATGAACTGCGACAGCTGAGAGGACCCAAAGAACTCCTTAACAACTGCAGCCACCGGCTTGTAGTTTATCAGATCCTGCGGAACGAGGGTGTCGATGTCCTGCATACCCATGCGTTCTTTTACGGCACGCTCCATGCGGACGAGACCGATGCGGTACTGGTTCTCAATCAACTCACCGACAGCTCGGACACGACGGTTACCGAGGTGGTCAATGTCATCAATCGAATACCGTTGACCATCAGTCGAATTCCGGAGTTCAACGAGATATCGGACCGTCTCCTTGATATCGTCGGGAGACAAAACGCCTTGATCCATCGGAGGCGCCTCCCGCCCCTGGGAGATATAGAGCTTGTGATTCATCTTGTAACGCCCGATGTCCGACAAGTCGTAACGATCAGGGTTGAAGAATAAGTTCTTAAATGTCGCCTGAGCTGTTTCAGGACGAGGAGGATCTCCAGGGCGCAGACGCCTGTAGATCTCGATCAAGCTGTCCACGGTTGGGCGCCCTGCTAAGCGAGAGTAGATCGAGTTATCTCCACTCATCTTATCCGAAGCGAGCGTCTTCCAAAGAGCCTCACCGATATGATTATCATCGATATAAAGAACACGTATTCTATCGAGACCTAGCTCGCGCTGAAGGGTGATACTCCCCTTGTTGACGATATCGCCTTTGGAATTAATCTTATCGGGTGTTAGCTCGTCACCTGCGTTAACGACGACTGCGAACTGGCCGCAAAGCTCTTTGGCATCTTTCTCATCGAGCTCAAGTACAGCGCCACCGATCCTCTCGCGGATTACTTCCCAGCCGACAAGGACTTCGCCCTTCTCCGCTATAACCTCGCCAGACTTCGGATTCACTACGTTGTCCAGTGCCTGGCAAACGGTCTCTGCCGCAATCATACCCGGAACGGAGTCTGGGTTAATCTCGACCTCGTCAAGTTCCGCCTCTTTGAATCGGCGTACAACGGCCTTATTGAATTTACCGCCCTGCTTGACCAGGACTTTGCCGCCAACCTTGATCTCTCGGAAAGACTTTTGACCCTCAAGCTGATCTTGCTTGTACTCTTTCGTAACAAGCCCTTTTTTACCGAAGATGATGGTGTCGGTCTTGTAATACGATGCAAGTATGTCGTCCGCCGACATACCAAGAGCCCTCAGAAGAACCGTTGCATTCAACTTACGTCGACGATCGATACGAACATGCAAAACGTCCTTAACATCGAACTCAAAGTCGATCCACGAACCACGGTACGGTATGATTCGCGAGGAATAAAGTAACTTGCCTGAGACGTGACTCTTGCCGTCGTCGTGATCGAAGAACACACCCGGCGACCTGTGCAGCTGGCTCACGATCACACGCTCGGTTCCGTTGATCATAAAAGTACCGCGCTCAGTCATGAGCGGGATCTCTCCGAAATAAACAACATCCTCTTTAAGAGCGCTAAGGTTTCTTGCGCCGGTATCAGGGTTGACATCCCAAAGCACGAGCTGAATCGTCACACGAAGTGGCGCTGCCCATGTCATACCGCGGTCTCGACACTCGTCCATGTCATACTTGGGAGTACCCAAGTTGTAAGATACGAACTCAAGCGAGGCGGTGTTGTTGTAGTCGCGTATTGGAAATACCGATTTGAACACCTTTTGCAGGCCAACATCCTCACGCTTTTCGGGCTCCACGGAGGCCTGGAGGAACCTCTCGTAAGAGCTTTTCTGAATGCCGATAAGATTAGGTATTTCGGCAATCTCACCGATCTTGGAATAACTATGGCGAAGTCGAAGGTTGGTCTTGATTTTTGATGTCATAAGTAAGCTGACTAAAATGGCAATAGCTTATCCTTGCCCCGATTAGGGCGGTCGATAAGCTTGCTAAGCCGAATACCCAGAAAGAACTGGATCAATCATGACGGGGAATGTTACCGCTATACTCACCGAACTCAGCTGTAAGCCTAGGGACTGCTTCTGTGTCTCTTTCAAGGCACAAAATTGATTGTATCTAGGACTCTAAACCGTAACCCGGCTCTCTTAACTACCAGTACTACGGTGTCGGAGCAACCCCGCTGTTGACAACACCCTGGCAGAACTATCAATGGAGCGACTGACCCACCACAAAAAGCGAGATAATGAGCCACCACTGAAAACAGTGCCGCTGCGGCTCCCACCTAAATGGTTGCCGCAACAGCCAGTGAAGCAGCTCGCTCTACTTGAGCGAAGCCTTTGCGCCAGCTTCCTTGAGCTTCTTAACGAAGTCTTCAGCTTCAGCTTTGGGGATTGCCTCCTTAACGTTCTTTGGCGCTCCGTCCACAAGGTCCTTTGCTTCCTTAAGACCAAGGCCAGTGATCTCTCGAACCACCTTGATGACCTTGACCTTTTCAGCGCCAGCCTCTTCGAGAACGACTGTAAACTCAGTCTTCTCTTCAACAGCAGCTGGAGCAGCAGCAGCAGCTCCGGCCATCATAGCGACGGGAGCGGCAGCACTTACCCCTAGCTCCTCTTCAAGCTTTTTAACCATCTTCGATGCATCCATCAAAGATAAACCCTTGATATATTCGACGACGCCTTCGAAGGTATATGCTTCAGACATGGCTTAACTCCTCTTTCTTACGACACAAAAAATTAATATTTTCTCTACTTTCCTTTCCTACCCC
>JAYVGZ010000375.1:0-4327 GCA_043771805.1 Pseudomonadota bacterium | reverse complement strand
CGACCAGCTTTTGCATATTTCACCTTAGAATTAGAAACAGAATTACGGAGGATAATCTATATGGCGACCGTACTCAAAGGCTTCTGGGCTAAAAAACCGCCCCAGCCTAATGGGCTCAACCGTTGGAAAAGCGAATGTGCGCCGAGAACGGAACTTGAGTGTACGATTCTTTCATTGCTCGGTGCGCCCTTATCTTATCTGAGTAAAAGGCCCCTATTTCTGTATGAAAATGGAGGCCTTGCAACCTTTCGATCAGGCTACGGAAGTCGATCAAATAGTCGAAATATTAAGGAATAGCTTTGAGCGAACTGTTTGGGTCTTTCGAGGAAGCCACCCTCAATGCCGCCGGTAAATAGCTGCTTCGCACGGTCTTTTTCAATTTCATCCCCGCTTTGCTTTCCTATCCAGGCGTATGCTGGTGCGAACAAAAGATTCGTGTCAGCGCCAGTGTAATTAGCCTGACAATCGGGGTTTTTCGAGCCGAGCTGGCATACAATTGCAGGAAAGCTCTTTGTGGTTGGATTCCAGTAGTTACTCCAAAGCCAGTCAGCTGCTGCTTTGAGGGCTGGCGGAATACGAGGGTCTCTTGTTTGAATATGCCAGTTAATGAGCGCATCTAGTGTGAGGGCGACCGCGTAGGGCTCAAAATCTCCGGAGATACCTTGCTGCCACCGCTCAAGATGCCCGAGTGCGAAGGCGACCGCCACGGGAACGTTTGTGCTCTGAGGCTGTCCAACTTCCTCAGATGCGAGGTAGGCATTAATGAGATTTGCTGTTTCTACACTGAACTGGATGTCAGCATTTCCGCCGTAGAAGGAGAAGACACTGTTTTTGGCAAGCAGGACCACAGCCCGCTTTGACTGCTCATCACCTGTTACGCGCCAATCCATGAGCAGCCCAGCTGGAAAAACCCGCCGACCCGGAATAACCCCGTCGTTTTTTAAAACGTACTCTCGGTACACCTGCCGCACGTATCCAGCGCAGACAAGCCACATGGAATCACCTGTTACACTGGCGATGTTGTGGTAGGCGCGCAAACCGTCGAAGTTCCACAAACCTCCGTCATCAGTGCTGCGTTCTAAGATGGCCGCTTGGTCGCAATACGAGGCCCCGAAGTTCTTCATGTTGTCTTCCCACTGTTGATAGAGGGGAAGTGCTGCTTTTACCTCCGCCGGCACTGCAGTCGGAAGTTTAAAAGGGCTTTCCAGGCGAGGCTGAATCGTAGGCGTAGGAGTTGGTGTTACTGTAGCGCCGCCTACTACCACATTCTCAGGTGATGCCTCTTGGACGACAATAACAAGAGTCGCCGCTTTAAGCGCCTTTAGCTTCAGCCCTTTCCTCGTTGCAACCTTAATGAACGGAGTCGCCGTGAGGGTAAACGTCCCTGCAGAAAGCCCTCTAAACGAGCTTTGTCCGACCTTCACTCGAAAAAACGAAAACGGTGCTCGAGTCTGTTTGAGAAGCACACCATTCGTAGAGAGAATAACGCGGGTTGGCTTCGTCGATTTAGCGGTTAAATTGAGAGTGACGCTCACGCCTTGCGCCGCTACGGAGGCTGGAAGCGTTAACGTGTTTTTGACTACCTGGGTAGCCCCGTCACCGGTATTGACCGTGAACGAAACGACCGTTGGATTCTTCGGCTTTGATACCTTACGCAATGGTAATGCCGATGCGTCCCCAGCGAGGACTATCGGTGCACCAAGCAAGACTAAACAAAATAAGAGATTCGATCTAAAAGTACCCACTATATGCCCCCAAGACGATTAAAGTTGAGACTCTCGATTTTGCCGAAGAATCAGATGACAAGCCGGACTCAAAAAACCTGTAAAAAAATTGACGGACGCAGACCGCAAAAGCTACTGACCACTCGCTAGGGATTGCCGATGCGCCCACTCGTTCGCAGAATCTGCAACGAGCGCCTGCATCGTCTTTCGCTCTTCACTTGCTGCGACTTGCCGATCTCCAAAGATTGCCACAACCAGTGTTCGAAACAGGATCTCTATATCAAATACGAATGAAGAAAACAGCCCGTAATACAAATCATGTTCGAGTTTGCTGAGACTCTCGTCTACTGACGCAGCATAGCCTGCGCGTACTTGCGCCCACCCTGTGATCCCCGGTCGCATCGCGTTCCGCAGGGGGAATGCAGGAATATGTTCTACAAGCTTTTTCACCATCTCTGGGCGTTCAGGACGTGGTCCGATGAACGATAGGTCGCCTGCCATTACGTTCCAAAGCTGGGGAATTTCATCAAGCCGAGTAGCACGGAGAAACTTTCCAAGTGGGGTTACGCGTGAATCCACTGCGCTCGACCATTGGGGTCCTGACGCTTCGGCATCAACTCGCATAGTGCGAAATTTTAGAAGGGTGAAGTTTCTGCCGCCAACACCGGCTCGCACTTGTCGGTAGATCACCGGGCCGGGGCTCGAAAGTTTTACCGCGATGGCGATGAGCGCCATGAGTGGCGACAACACCGCAGCGAGTAGTGTGCCCAAAGCAGGCTCAACGGCTCTCTTGATCGATTCGCAGGCTAGTCGGGCCGAGGACGGAGGCGGCGCGAAAGCAAGCAGAGCGGATATCTCTAACCGGCTTAACTCGATTCGGCGCGAAATAAGAACTGCAAAGTACTCGACATCGAGCACTGGAAGCCCACCCAAGAATGCCGAAAGTGCCGGCACGCCTCGTCCTGGAATACCCAGCACCTGTTGCGATGTGACTAAGGCGTCGAAACTCGCAAACGCGCTCTGCTGCAGCCATTCATCGTCAGTGGTAATAGGGACTAGATGTACTTGCTGCTTTAATTTGCGTTGAGAAAGGTACCAGGAAAGGCGCGTGAGCTCCTCGTGCGATATGTCCGTTGCAATTCGAAAGGTGTGCGTGAAAAGCCGGTCCCATAATGGAAAGAGTGAGCACCCCAAAGCGGCGATCACGATGAGTATTGTATTTTCGAAACAGTGGAGCCCAGCGCTAATGCCGAGGGTCCCAAAAGCCTCATTGTGGTCATTCGAGAAAAAATTCAGTGCTACAAGAGAAAGAGTAAAAAATTGTAAGAAGACCCAGAGAAGGGAGAAGCAGATCACCCGCTGTTCAAGGATGGTCCGCAGTGGGATAAGCGTTGGGAATCCAAACAGGCGAAGCCACAGAACCGCAGCTCCTCCCAGCGCAAAAGGTGCGGCAAAAGAATAGACGGAAATGGGAGGATAGAGCCCACCCGTCAGGGTAACCCAGAAACCTGCAGCTAACAGAGATGAGCCGCAACACAGGATACAGCATCCAACGAAGAGGCGAAGAGTTACTAAGCGAGATTGTTTGCCGGTAAAAGCCCGGACACCTAAATTCATAAGACACCTAAAAGTTACGCCATTAAAATAAAGATTCTCGCTAACGCCACTGCACTCGGCCGAACGCACCCGAATCTGTAAGGAGCGATAACGGCGCGCGTAGCGATGCTCGCGCCGCTGCTGAACCTCGACACAGAACCGAAACAAAAAGCGTGGAGAAAAAAACTGTAAGGGCAGGCGCTGCTGTTCCTGTTGTTCCCAAAATGAGCACCGTGCAACCAACCAGAACGAAAGCTACCCAATATGCCCAGAAGACGCGTGCTACCCGACGCATGGCTACAAAGAAGGTTGGGAAATCCGCGCGTGCTACCATTGGAAGGAGCAGCCGTATCCACTGTAAATTGCCGTGCATCATGCGGTGGCGTTGAGCGGTTGCTCGCTCGGGCGCACGCGGAGAGCGGTCGAAGACTTGTAGATCTTCTCTGTAGACGATTCGTTGGGATGGGCAGAGGCAGCGCACCATCATCGGAAGGACTACGTCATCATTCAGCCATTTCTCATTACCGAGTCGGTCAAAAGCCGCCAATAGGGGAGCGGTGCGGTAAAGAACGGTCGCCCCGTGAACAGAAACTGGTCCTCTAGCTAGTGATTCAAACCGTTTGAATGTCGCTTCCATCTTCCACAAGCATCGACTAAAAACGGTGCTCGTCTTATGACGGTACGCAGGTGCCAGAGCGACAACTGAACTATCGGTTAAGTATTTCGCTGCTCGCTCGATAAAGTCAGATTGCCATTCGACACCGCAATCTACAAAACCGATCCAGTCGGGAAAATTAGCTCGTTTGGGGTGGTCGCCAGCGGGCAGTCTAGCCGCCTCAAGAGCGCCGCGTTTGATCGAAGACCACTTCCCGAGGTTTTGCTCGTTTGCCAGTACCTCTACTCCGGCAGCGCGCGCTATCGAGACAGAATCTTCAGAGCATCCATCTGCTACGACGATTACCCTCACATTTCCAAGCGTGGACTTAGGTTTTTTTGAAAGACAGAGC
>JAYVGZ010000374.1:0-7322 GCA_043771805.1 Pseudomonadota bacterium | reverse complement strand
AGCTCCGGCTACCGCTGTCGGGGTATTTGTGGCTAACCCGAGTACACAAAATCCGAGATGGGAGATAGAGGAGTACGCGAGTAACAGCCTTAGGTCCTTCTGCTGTAGTGCGATAAGCGCGCCGTAAGCGACGCCGATCGCGCCACACGCTGCGAGGATGTGACCATACTCAGCTATAAAGAGCGGAAAGAGCGGCCAAGCGAAGCGAAGGATTCCGTAAATTCCGACCTTTCCGAGCAGCGCCGCAACGAAGGCAGCAATCCCGTGGGGGGCCTCACGGTATGCATCTGGAAGCCATGAGTGAAAAGGAACCATCGGAATTTTGACTGCGAACGCTAATACAAAGGCGGCGCCTAAGAAGATCTGCTCCTGCGGTGAAAACAGGTCGTGCTTTACGAGCTCAAAGACATCAAAGGAAACTACACCAGCTACCCGGGCCTTCCAACCACAGTAGAGAATAGCGAGGAACATTAAGACGCTTCCAGCTAATGTATAGATCGCAAATTTGAAGACCGCCTGTATGCGCCCAATGCCACCCCAGAGTCCTATCCCGATTAGTACCGGGAGGAGCATCAGCTCATAGAACACGTAAAAGAGAAGCAGATCTGTCGCAAGAAAGGCGCCCATAACGCCCCCTTCTGCCGCAAGAATGACGGAGTACCACGCGCGACCGGTTGCCGCCGAAGAACGGCTCGACCATAAAATTACAACCAGCGACACAATCGCTGTGAGGAGACAAAACACGTACGATAGCCCATCAAGGAGAAAACTGAAGGAGACCCCGAATGAGGGCATCCAAGGGTGGACTTCGTGTACGCCGAGCACTGAAGCAGCGTTGACTGGCTCACCACCCCCAATGAAATTGGAGAGCTTCACAAGGAACCCGAGAGTAAGCGCCGACGTGCAAATAGCCCACGCTCGAACGATTCGACCACTCGAGTCATACTTCGCCGAAAACAGCGGAGTGAGGCAAAGAAACGCCCCTACCAGAGGAAAAAATACGAGCAAGCTTACCAATGGCCACTCTAAAATCGGGATTACCATCGTCGAGTACCTTCCACCTGTTTTGCCCTGCCTTTACTTTCCAACAAAAAGCCCAACGAACACACTCGTTGCCAAAAACATCAGTAGCACGTAGGTCGCCACTTGGCCTGTAGCCGACCGCCTCGCTAACTCGCCCAAGGTTCGGCTTATCTGGCCGACGGCTGTGACACTGCCACCAACTATGGAATGGTCGATCAACTTCACTACCTGACCTGCCAACTGGACTGGCCGAATGACAAAAAAGTTGAGCAGTTCGTCTGCGAAGTATTTTCCCGCGAACATCCATTCCAATGGCGCCGTGAGCTTCCTGATTGCGTCCTTCAGATCCGTTGCGATCAGAAACAGGATGACCGCCAAGGCCAGACCAAGGATGCCTGGCAGAGAGCCAACTACCACTCCGCCGACACCTAGAGGTGCGTGGGCTAAGTGGACACTTGAGGGCGCTACCTCAGCAAGATACTCCGGCAACCGGTGGTCGAGGTACCATCCACCCCCCACTGAGAGTACTGCCAAAGTAAGAACGGGAATGGTCATAAGAAGCGGTGCCTCGTGCGGGTGCCCAGTTCCACGAAACGTCCCCAAAAATGTGAGCGCAAATGATCTCGCCATATAGAGGGCCGTGAGCACCGCAAGACCCTTAGCGCTCCATCCCAGACACGACGCGTATGAGATGAGGTACGGATTAGTCGTGGCTGAAATAGAGTCGAGGATTGCGTGTTTTGAGAAAAAACCCGCAAATGGCCAGATTCCCGCGATGGCCAGCAGCGCGATTCCGTAGGCAGCGCACGTTGCTGGCATAAACTTCATCAATCCGCCCATTTTGCGCATGTCCTGCTCGTGGTGGCAGCCGTGGATAACGGAGCCCGCGCTCAGGAACAGACACGCCTTAAAAAATGCGTGAGTGACAACGTGGAAGAGCGCCACCCAGTACTGCCCAACGCCAACCGCGATGAACATGAATCCAAGTTGACTCACTGTTGAGTAGGCTAAAACTTTCTTGATGTCGTTTTGGACAAGCGCGATGGTCCCAGCAACCAGTGCCGTCGCTACGGCGGTCCAGCAGATCAGAGCAGGCACGAAAGGATCGAGCTCGATAACTCCGTGCATGCGGGCCATAAGATATACGCCCGCAGTAACCATCGTCGCTGCATGAATGAGTGCAGACACAGGAGTTGGACCCGCCATGGCATCAGGGAGCCAAGTGAAGAGCGGGATCTGTGCTGATTTACCAGTAGCAGCCAGAAAGAGGCCGAGACCCGCAATCAGTGCCACCGTGCTTCCAAGTTGCCCCAATCTGTCGGGCGTATTCAGGTCGTGAATATCGAGCGTCCCAGTAGCCGTATACAGCGCAAACATCGCCACCATAAGGCCAATGTCTCCGACTCGGTTCATGACAAACGCCTTCCGACCTGCTTTCGCGTAGTCAGGATTCGAGAACCAGAATCCGATAAGAAGATAAGAGCAGAGTCCTACACCTTCCCAACCGATAAAGAGCACGGGTAGCGAGCTACCCAGCACTAAAAGTAACATTGAAGCGACGAAAAGATTCAGGTAGGCGAAGAACCGCGGGCTCCCCTCGTCATCCGCCATGTATCCGATCGAGTAAACGTGAATCAGCGCTCCTATGCCCGTAATCACCAGGCACATCAGCGCTGAAAGGCGATCGAATACCAACTGAAGCGGCAGCTGAAGCTTATCGAAAGAAAACCAGCTTCCTAGGGTGAAGGTGAAAGATTTTCCCGAATCTAACTCACTCCACAAGGACAGGGACGCGAAGCATGAGAAGACGACCGCAAGGGTGGCAATCGTCGCAGAAAGCCTACGGGAGATACGCCCTGAAAAATAGGACACGATCGCCCCGATCAGCGGAGTGAGTAAAACCAGGGCAATCCGTGCGTCTGTATTACCAACCATACTTTACCACTTAAGCTGTGAACTTTCTGTTGTCTCAACGGAGCGCATGCTGCGAAACACCGAGAGGATGATGGCCAACCCGATCGCTGATTCAGCCGCGGCTATTACCATCACAAAAAAAACGGCGATCTGTCCGTCAAGGTTACCCACCACCTGACTCAACGTCACAAAGGTAAGGTTCACCGAGTTGAGCATCATCTCGATGCACATAAACACAACGATGGAATTGCGCCTCAGGGCGACTCCAACGGCTCCGATAATAAAGAGAAGGAATGCCACTCCAAGATATCCCGCCACAGAGCTCATATCTTTCCCCCCCGCGCCTGCCTCTGCTCCCAGGGCGATGGCTCAGTTGGGGATCTTTCCGCCGCTGCCGTAACCCCTGCGGTGTTCGGCATTGCCACCTCGCCTCTACGACGGTTAGCAAGCATCACAGCACCCACAACGCCGACTAGAATCACGAGGGAGGCCAACTCGAAATGGACTACGTATCGCTGGTACAGCTCAAGACCAATGGCTTTTACCGTGCCCTCGTTTGCGGCAGCATTTTGTGCGAGCTGATGCTGCGGCACTGCTGCAAAACTACTGAACAAGATCGGAACAACAACGATAAAGCATACGGCTCCAGCAAGACCGAGAAGCGCTACCTTGAAAATACTGAATTCTCGCCCGGACTCTGTTTTAAGATTGAGTAGCATTAAGACAAAGAGCACCAAAACCATAATCGCCCCGGCGTACACCATCACCTGGGATGCGGCTAAGAAATGGGCGCCCAGAACCGCGTAAAGAGCCGCGACAGCCAGCAAATTTACGACGAGGCTAAATGCACTAAAGAGCGGGTTGCGAAAAGCTACAACGCCAATGCCTGAGACGATCGCCAGAAATGAGATGATGAAGCCTGCGATGCTCATGCTAGACCAATACCTTTACCATAGCCGTTACTATCAAATTCACTAAGCTGATCGGTAGCAACATCTTCCAGCCGAGATTCATGAGCTGATCGTACCTAAAGCGGGGAAGAGTCCATCGAATGGTTATTTGTAAGGTGCACAGCATGAACACTTTCGTCATAAGTACCATGTGACCGATCAGGGCTGCCCACCAAGCGCCTTCCGGCAGCGTCACCCAGGGAACGTGCCATCCGCCGAAGAACAGCAGTGCGAGCAACACCGCAAAGAGCCCTATCTCGGCAAATTCCCCCAACCAAAACATGAGGAACTTCATCCCTGAATACTCGGTGAAGTACCCGGCCGATAGCTCTGACTCAGCCTCGGGTAGGTCGAACGGACCTCGCTTCGTTTCGGCCATTCCCGCCAAGAGAAACACCACAAAACCAACTGGCTGAAGCACAACACCCCACTGAGGAATCACTCCCCACAGAAGCTTACCCTGCTTCTCCACTATTTCGTACACATCGAGCGAACCGAAAATAACGACTAGGGCAACCACCGCTATCCCCATGGGCAGCTCGTAAGAGATCATCTGTGCCGCAGCCCGCAAGGATCCAAGGAGTGAGAACTTGTTGTTCCCAGTCCATCCCGCGATGGCTACCCCGTAAACAGCAACCGATCCCATCGCTAGGACAAACAAGACTCCCGCGTTGATAGACGCTACTTGGGCCCTCACATGGAAGCCAAAGAGATCGAAATCCGGCGCGAGCGGAAGCACCCCGAATGCAAGAAGTATAGGAAGGACCGCAATCACAGGGGCTGCTGCGTGCAGAAATTTTGACGAGCCTTCAGGGACAAAGTCCTCCTTCGAAATGCCTTTCAGGGGATCGCATACAAGCGTGTTAATTACCCCGAGAAATCCGAGGAGCCTCACTATCGGCAGGAACGGCTTTAGGAACCACTTATCTGAAGTTACGAATGTACCCGCTCGGTTGGCACCGACTCTATCCTGAATCAGTGCCGAAGCCTTGCGCTCTATCCAGGTGCACGTTGATGCGAGCACAAGGGCCAGGTTTAAAACGAAACCAACTTTGATGAGGAGAACGAAAAATTCAATCATAGGGCTCTATGGTGCTGACGCTGCTCCAAACTTACTCCCGGCGGTAGCCGACGCCTCGCCTACTTTTCCCGAAGCTCCATTTACAATGTCCCTTGCAGCTGCCCCTAGCGGCACACCACCCGAAGTATTAATTTTTGCTATTGAGAGCCCAAGCGAGGAAGTTTGTGGGTCCGTGGCCAAATACCACCGGGTGACATCACGGTCGCTCATTGTGAGCGCACTTCCCGGCAGGAGCCTAACGCCGGCCGCCTCACCGAGCAATCCGAGAAATCGCCACTCAGGAAGAGTTCCTTCCGGAAAATCAACAACGGCCTGCGCATACTGCAAGCGATTCGCTCGGTTTAGTAGAAGGCCAGCTTTCTCCACAATAGAGCGACCTGGAACAACATACTGCAACGTCGTCGCCAGGGCTGACTCCGAGTCATTGAGAACACCTACAGAGCACCGTGCTGCCATCAGCCCATCAAGGAAGGCACTGTCGATATCCTGTGCAACCACTGCCCTGTCGCCAAGGATAAGGATATTCTCCATCTCCTTACGGCGAATCTTCGCAATCACATCATTGTAATCACTCCCAGGCGAGTCCCCCACCAGTCCTGCAAACTGTGCGCCTCTAAAATTCGCAGCGTAGTCTGGGCTCACAAGGATAGCTTCTACCTTTGACAAAGTTCGCTCACGGTACGCAACCACAACTCGACCGATCGCTGAGCTCCGTAGAAGAAGCGACTTTAGCAGATAGAACTCCTCAAGGAGTAAATCAGGGGAAAGGAGGATTGTTAGTGTCTTAAGGGACCCCTTTAGCGCCGCTAAGATGTCACTTAAGGGCGTAGGCACATGCTCCACAGCACCTGAAGCGCGCATATTTTTAAAGGAGGCCGTCACGCGGTGTTTCGGTCGGAAGCGATCGTAGCCGTACCTGCCTTCATCGCACAGCCACTCTTTATTGACGTCACTGTTGAGACGCGCCTTTACCTGAACAATCTCGCCGTCACGTTGCGCTACCTTGACGTTGCACCCAGTTGAACACCCTGGACAGATCGAGTCGGTTTGCTTCGTAAACCAGATGCGGGTGTTAAATCGCCACTTACGGTGAGTGAGCGCTCCAACGGGGCAAAGGTCTACGACTGAACCAGAGAGCGGGTTGTTGAGTTCGCGCCCAGGGCTCACGGCAATGACCGTTTGATCTCCTCGGTTCAACATTCCAAGTTCAGAGGTGCCCGTCACCTCGTCACAAAATCTTACGCAACGGGAGCACATGATGCACCGCTCGCCGTCCAGCATCACTGTCGGGCCAAGTGGCACCGCCTTCGCCTTGTGCACCTTCTCTTCGAGGAACCTACTTGAACGAGCGTTGTACTCAAAATGGTAGTCTTGCAACTTGCAGTGCCCGGCCTGATCGCACACGGTACAGTCGAGAGGATGATTAATCAGAATAAACTCAAGTGTTGCCGCTTGAGCATCGGCAACCTCTTTACTTGAGTGGTGCGTTGCAACCTCCATGCCCTCCGCAGCATTGGTGTTACAAGCAATCGTCATCTTCGGCTGCCCCTTCACCTGGACTTGGCACATGCGGCAATTGCCTGCGACCGATAGGTGGCGGTGGTAACAGTAGTGCGGAATGTCAATCCCAGCACCCTTTGCTGCCTCAATCAAATTGGACCCCTTCGCAACCTGAAGCGGCTTACCATCGATAATGACGGTTACGAGGTCCGGATTTTTTGGCGCAGCTGCGTCAGCCATGTTTTCGCTCTACGATTGAATAATTTCTGATTGAGGAGAACCTTTGAGGCCTGCCCCCAGGTCATCACGAATAGTCGAGAAACGGAGATCGGGCTTCTCACGCTCAATTCGCACGAGAATCTGCTCTAACTTCTCTTCCGTAAGATTCTCAAAAAAAGTGTCGTTGATCTGGCACATAGGTGCAGTACCGCACGACCCCAAACATTCGACCTCTTGGAAGCTCCACATCCCGTCCTTCGTTATCTCTCCCGGTTTGACCCCAAGCCGCTTGAGAAGAAACTCTGAAATCTTTTTCGCCCCCACTAAAGCACACGAGAGTGTTCGACACACTTGAACGTGGTACTGCCCAACCGGAGCCTTGTAATACATCGTGTAGAATGTTGCGACTTCCCACACCTGCATCGGGGCAAGTAAAAGCTTTGCGGCTACCCATTCCACGCACTGTTGATTGATAACATTTCCCAGCTCCTCTTGAGCAATGTAGAGCAGCGGCATGACAGCTGACCTGCTTTGTGGATACTGGGCCTTTATCTCATATGCCCGCTTTTCAGCAGCATCAGAGAGCTTTACTGAGCCAGCCGCCACTGGGGCAATCTTCCCTGTATTGATGTGAA
>JAYVGZ010000373.1:0-10297 GCA_043771805.1 Pseudomonadota bacterium | reverse complement strand
GTTGCATCGAATACTTGGTCCCCTCGGCAATGAATGAAAGTGCCGTCCTCAAAGTGCGACTCCAGCCGGTGCTGCTTTTGGGCATCCTCTCGGCAAAGGATCGTCGTTCTCCACTCGCGCCTAGCGTGGATTGCTTGCCCAAGGGCTCGGCCGAACTCCGCTACTAAATCAAGTCCGGGCGCGAGATCCCCGAGGTCAAGTAAGAGAGTGGGCTTGACCCCTTTCGGTCTTGCGCCGAGAGATAGAAAGCTCTCCCTAACGGAGGCCGGTGACCGATCGCGCCTATCGGCGCTGCCCGAAAATAGGAGGCATTCAGAAGTGAGGCGATTGATGTCAGCTTGAGAGACGAAGACGGAGTGGTGAACCAGGTCGGGGCTTGCGAAGTGATATGCACTGTTAACGCGCACTGCATCGAGGCCATTAAGATAACATCGACTGACCATTTCCCAGAGGGCGCCGGATACCGATGTGTATGCACTTGAGAAGGGGAAAAACTGCCCTAAAGCTTGATTGGTAACGAGAAAACACCCCGCGCTCGGCTTGTTTGTTTCGCTCCACCGAGGAAGCTTCGGCGAGAGCTCAAGAAACGAGAGGAAAGAGTGCTCACCGGACTCAGGGAGGGGTGGATGTTCGTCGTCAACAACGTCGATCCCCAGATTACTTTTTGCACCAAGGATGGCAAATGATGGGTTGAGCCTAGAGACGGCACACAGCTCGCTCAGCGTGTTCGGCGCTATCGTCCCTTCACGCTGCACCACGAGAGCGTCTGTCCCGGTTTCAACACACCTCTGGCATCCGGCATTTAACATTTCAACGAGGTTGGTCGTGGTCGAAACCAGCACCTCTTGAACTGTAAATGATTTCGAGAGAGGGGCGATATTCAAGCTGATGTCTGCATCATCACCGCAATGCACGACAACTATTGAATGAAGCTCCCTTAGCCGGATCTGCATCACCGATTCAATCAGATCCGTGATGAACGCGGGCGACGGAAACTCACCATAGAGTATAGGAAGAACCACAGTGGCTTGGCGTTCGGCCATAATTGCTCGCTTAGTGGCCCTCGTTAATGAGTCGGCCTCTACCTTCTTTAATTCATAAGAGGTATCGGACGGCGGGAGTATTACCTTGACCCGCTATACGTGTGCTCCTGACTTCGGAGAGAATACCGGCCGGGCCGGCGATACTATAAGAAAAACAAGGACGTAGTAGCCCGGGTCTCCTCAAAACCAACGGAGTCCCTGGAAAGCTAACCGCGAGAGGACGAGACCGTGCGACAACCACCGGCTATGCGATTGACGTGAACATCAATCAATTTGACCGAAATTCCACGGGGGAGTTCTCTTGGACACTCCACTGAATAGTACTTCGTATGGTCCCGATAGGCGCGTGACATTGAGAAGGATGAGGTGCCCTTTGGCAAAAGCCGAGAATCTCCCGGGCTCAGCGAAAATAACGCTCCTCCACCGGAGACATCAACTATGTTGTATTCGCGGTCCCCACTATCGTTTTTTACGAGAATTCGGCCATCAGGCACCGAATCCCCGCAACCTAAAGCAGCTATGAGGCATACCATCATAATTGCCATTAAGACTGTGCGAGGGGGCAGGGTAACGGGCATATTCTCGGAGCTTCAATATTGAATTTCGTGACTTTAGTCTCCGAAGAGCGGTCTGTCATTAGCCATTTGAAACAGCACTTTCCTCAGGTAATAGGTGGCGCAAGCTGATAATTTGATGAAAGAAATGTGTGACTAATGCCACTTTTCTAAATGAGACGCTTGGCCCGAAGTTTGTGCTCATAAAGGCCGGTTCCATCTCCGATAACAGATGGTGCATATTAACATTGTTGGTAGCGCTGACGGGTCCGAGCACCGTTCAGTAAGTTAAGCATTCCGTGAAATCGTGGGTTGTAAGCTAATTCGACCACGATGGAACGGTGGCCTATCATTCCAGGAGTGGTATAATCATGGCTGAAAGTCGTTAAAATTTCGAAATGCAAAAGAGCAAACTTACTCTAATTTATTGTGCTGTTCTGGTCCTGGGGCTGCCAGCTTGGCCGCACTCCAGCTCCGCTGAAGACGTTACCAAACTCGGCGGTGACCTTTCTTCTACCCTTCCTGAACGCCATGCGATCCAGGTGGGAGCCCCAAATATAGTTGACCGCGTACGGTTCGAAAGGCAGCTCAGCGGTTTTCCGGTATTCCACACATTGCGGAGGAAAAGCGACGGCCTTGGTCCGGAATTCAACAGTAATTCCTGCGTTAGCTGTCACGTAAATAATGGTCGAGGTCCTGCCAAGTTCGGTCGCTCTCTCTCTGTCGGCAGCAGTATGGTGGTGAAGGTAAGCCTTCGAGGGCTCAACGCGGACCGATCGCCGCGAGATGTTCCCGGCATCGGAGAGCAGCTTAGAGACCACAATATTAGAGGTAGGCGGCAGTTCGATATTTCGCTTAAGTGGGCGACCGTGACAGGGAAGTATTCGGACGGAACTAAGTACGAACTCCGTAGGCCAGACCTCTCTTTTAAGATACCGAAATCGAATGCAAGGCGGCTCGTCTCTTCGCTTCGCATGACTCCGGCCCTGATCGGTATGGGGTTGCTTGAGGCTATATCGGAGGAAACGATTCTCGCTCTTGCTGATGCAGATGACTCGAATGGCGATGGAATTTCTGGGCACCCAAATTACGTAACTGACGACAGAACCGGAGAGCGTCGTATAGGACGATTTGGATTCCGTGCGCGTCATACAACCGTTGAGCAGCAATCAGCTGCAGCGGCTTTTCATGATATCGGGGTCACGAGCATTCTGTTTCTTGGCAACGCTGACCGTTCCGGGGTTGTTCCCGCGCCGGAGCTTTCAGATGACGACCTGGATCGGCTTACGATCTACCAGGCGATAGCAGGTGTGCCCTTTGCCCGTAATCAGGAAGACCCTCAGGTTGTTCGTGGTAAGGAGCGTTTTCAGAGCATAGGGTGCGACGCCTGCCACCGAATGACCCTTCAGACGGGTACGGTTAAGGACGCGGAGTTATCGAATCAGACATTCCACCCCTTCACGGATCTACTCCTTCACGACATGGGAAAAGGTCTGGCAGACAAACGCCCTGAGTTCTCTGCATCGGGCTCTGAGTGGCGCACAACGCCTTTGTGGGGGCTTGGTTTCTCTGAGACTCTATCCTCCGTAAAAGCGCTGTATCTTCACGACGGGCGTGCGCGCACTGTTGAGGAAGCTATTTTATGGCACGGAGGAGAGGCGGCTGGTGTAAAAGACCGGTTCTCAGCGCTTGCTAAGAGTGAGCGCGATGACTTAATTGCGTTTCTACGCTCGCTTTAGCGCAACCGCTGAACTGAAAGTGCTTCGGAAAGATCGCACATGGCAGACTCTAGGCGCGGCAAACTAAGCTCTTGTACTATCTCCACATGTTGGATTCGCTCTAGGTCGCGGCTTTGGATTTTTTCCAATACCGTTCCAGTAAGACCACTCTCCTCAAATACCTTACTGTCGCGAGCGTAGAACTCGGCGAGTGATACAAGATGAGCGCGGATTTTGGTTGTTATCTCCAGGCATTTATTGGCTGAGAATTTTAACCACTTAGTGGTTGTCCCGAAGTGTTCCAGATTCTTGAAATTTGATGCGGCCTGCGTCTTAACTAATTCGGCAAGTCTTATGTGGCTCAGCCCGTCGTGCAGTGTTGACGACATTCTTGTGTTAGAAAGGAGCGAGAAGATCTCGTGACGGACGAGATCGATTGGTTCAAGCGACTCTTCAACGGCACTCTGCACTCCTGGAAGCACCGCTAATGTACGAGTCGGTATTTCAACGTTAAAGTTGGCGAGCTCATAAAGGCACTGCTCTCTCACAACGGAGCCAGTTTCAATCAGGAGGCGCTCGAACTGCTCTAGATCCTGGTGGGCATTGATGAGGTCCGATGCCCGTAGTCGTAGCTCTCCAGGGAACGGTTCAGGCACGAAGGCGACAGTTTTGGCTAGATTTCGCTTTAGTCTTTCTTCAGCCTCCACTGCTTCCGCTGGACGGACGGCTGCCTCGAGAGCTTCGGTCAAGGTCTTGGAAAAACTCGCGTTGATACTACACCTCAAACGGAAAAAACCGACTCTTTCATAGGTAGCATACTCGGATCTGCTAAGCCAACAGGCTTTGTTAGAAATTGTTGCTCTAAGACGAGCAGTTACATGCCCAAGAGCCATTGCCGTGGTGTCACCGATTAGACAGCGGCACAAACTCCTGGTGCAAAATATTCCAGGCTAGGTGACATCCCCGAAACGTTATGATACCGGTTCGAGAACGCCCGTAGTTATTGCGTCCCTATGTTACAGCAAACATTTATCGTGGTTGAGCCCCGCACAAGAGAAGAGTCGATAGCCTCGGCCGCTGCTGACGAATATCCAGAGCAGGATACAGTTGGTGAAAACTTCTCAGAACTAGAAGTTGTCCCACACTGCCAGTACCCTCAAACGCAGCTCTCTTACCCAGACGTTTTGATGGTGTGTTCTCTCCTCAACACCCGAGATGAGCCGTTTCTGGAGTCTTTATTAAGCGAGGTCCGTGGGGACACCGTGGTTGCGAGGGCGGTCCTCGGCGGGGTCTGTTGTAACATTGATCTCCTCAACGAAGAGAGTGCTCTGGGCCTCCTAGGATCTCTCCACGAACAGAGGCATTCGTCTTATGCCAGCGACTTCGCAATTGCGCTTCTCGACGCAGCACGATTTGCAAATTCGTTTGAAGTAGCTCGCTGTGCTGCCCACATTGTTGAGACAGAAAGAGACTGCCTTACAGTAGAGCAACGGGCGGTGTTGTGGGATAGGGCAGGGGAGTACCCGATGAATGGGTTGCTGGCCGCCCAAAGTTTTTCCGTCAACAGGCAACTGATTGCTACTCCACAGAACCGATCGGGCCCCGAAATGAACGACTATGCTGGAGCAGTAGCAACCCTTTTGTGTGCACAGATACCATTACCCTCTTCGGCGAAGCGCGGGTTACTGGCACTAACTGTTCAGTTTGCGAAGTCGTTCCCCCAAGCTGAGAATGTATGGATTGAGGTGCTGGCAAAGCACGCACCAGGCGATTTGCGGAGGTGGGAGGTGTGGTTGCGCGAGGATGTTTCTTACACTGACTGTGCCCGGGCGTTTGGAGTAAGCGTGTTCCTTAGCCCGCTCGTGACGTGTGGTCTGGTGACGTTAGCTGTGAAGGTAGCGGCGTTGCCGCCCGGGGCTGGGTTAAATCCAATTGCAGTTGCCTTTGGTGCTCTTTCTCTTGTTCAGTTAAGTCTTGTGACGGGCTTGCAGCTTGGATCGTTGCTGAACCGGTATGACGTTGATGCGAAGCAGAAGGAGCAGGTGCTTCGTCGAGGTGGGGTTTCGGAGTGGGGGTAGGATCAGGTCTAATGCGATTTGGGCGGCGAGATGCATGCCAAGAAGTGGCTCAAAGGTCTCGTGGTCGTTATCGGGCCGCTCAAGGTTGAAGGAAATAAGCAGCTGTCTCGAAACTTCTATGATCACTCCATTGGAGAGCTGCAAAGACCTCTCAGCGAGACCATGTATTCGATAATCGGCAACGAATGCCTCTCGACTATGGCGTTCATTGAGGTGACTCAAATATTCGTCGAGTCTCGCTAATTTTGCGAATATGATATCACGACGCTAAGGACACCGGATTTTGCCGAGCGAGCTGCCAGGTTGAGAAATGTCGGTTGGTACGACGCAGGAAGATTTGAGTATAGTACATACGCGGCGGCGCACTCTTGGTGCGTAGGGTGGCCGGAGTCGCGCAAGGTGAGGAGTGGATTCGAATCTTCCGCTTGATCGATCGGACTAGTGGCAACATCTCCTGCGTTTGGTGGGTCAGATTCCATCGCTCTGGCACGCGTTGCATTTGTAAAGAAAGCGCTTGTCAAAATGCCGACGGCAACTGCTTCCCTTCTCCAACCATCCAGGTAAACCATTTACTACTTGTTATCGAGCCACTGCCGAATCTAGGATTATACTATTCAAAAAATAAAGTAGAGTGCTCTGGTATTTCTGTCCAACAAACATTCGCGAGTAGTGTTATATCTTAAGTAACGTGAGAACCCCCACTCCGCTTTTGCCCCACAGCGTGAGGGGGTCATATTTCTGTGGCGCTAGGAAGATACAATTGTATGCCTTGGGTAGGTAGAGTCGCTTTCTTGACCATAGGCAGCATGCTCGTAACCTTCGTTTTTGAAGGTGGTATTGGTCTTAATCTTTCCGACGAGGGTTTTCTTTGGTACGGAGCACAAAGGGTGCGACTCGGCGAAGTGCCTATCCGTGATTTTATGTCCTACGACCCTGGACGTTACTATCTCATCGCATTGCTAATGAGGCTATTTGGGGATCTAGGATTGGCTCCACTGCGGGTGGCAGAGACCCTTTTCCAAGGTTTAGGCATTGCTGCAGGGCTGTGGGTCCTTTGCGATAGGAATACAAAACCCGGCTGGGGATATTTAACAACCGCTACGCTATGTCTTTCCCTCTGGATGCACCCTCGGTACAAAACGATCGACCTCGCAATCTCACTGCTTCTCATCTTGACATTCGCCAGCTGGATTCGAGATCGCTCATCGAAAAAATCCCTTTTTACCGGAATTATAGTAGGACTAATTTTTTTCTTCGGTCGTAATCATGGCCTCTACGGAGTTATAGCCAGCGTGCTGATCTGTGCATGGTTCGCCTTGAATTTCTCTCGCCAGGCGTCCGAGGTAGTATGGTATAATCTTTTAACTACTAGTATTTTGCTGCCTTGGAGCGCCGGAATACTTATTGGTTTGAGTCCTTTTCTGGTGCTTGCAATCCGTTATCCAGGTTTCTCGTCAGAGCTTTTTCAGGGTGTCAGACAGGTATTTATTTCAGGTTCAACAAATCTTGCGCTGCCAGTTCCTTGGCCATGGAGAATTAGTATTGAGCACGGAATCACCGCTGAAACTATCTCTGAGTTTGCACTGGGTGGATTATTTCTGATGCTCGTCCTATTTGGAATTTTTGCCCCGATCTCCATGTTTTGGCTCCAGCATCGCGATCGGAAAGTTGCTCCATCCATCGTATCAGCATCATTTCTCGCATTACCCTATGCCCACTATGCTCTGTCGAGAGCTGACGCTTTGCACGTCTCGCATGGAGTTCTTCCCGGCCTGATGGTGCTATTGGTAGCAGTGTCTAAATTGAGGCAAATCCGAAGCTGGTACACATGGGTTCTGGTGATTGGAGTTTCCGCAATTATATGTTTGCCTCAGCATCCATTCTGGATGTGTCGACATCACGACGAATGCGAAAGGGTTCAAGTAGGAGCAGGGGAAGTTGAGGTGCCTCTTCGCACAAAAGAACACATCAATTTAATTAGATCGCTGGCCAATCGCTATGCACCCAATGGTGAAAGTTTTATAGCAGCTCCTTACTGGCCTGGAGCCTATTCGTTGCTTGAGCGGAAAGCCCCTGTGTGGGAAATTTATGCTTTTGCTCCTCGCACACCTGAGTTTGAAACTAATGAGATTGAGCGTATCAAGCAATCCAAGCCTGAATTCGCCATCATTTGTGATTTGGCACTCGACGACAAACAAGAGCTCCGGTTCCAAAGCACTCATCCGGTTACTTTTCAATTTATTAGGGATCACATGACTTCCGGCCAACCGCTAGACGACCCGTCTTTACATCTGTTTGTACGGAAGGCCAAAGTAACATGGAATCCCTGATTTCCGCGCGCCACCCCCGATACCAAAGTTCATCGATGCATCAGAGGCTATTGATGAAATCCCAGTTTGTACTGAGGTATCCGGTGTCCGTCTCCCTCCCCCATGTATGCCTTCTGAGGGAATGTCGGTAGAAGCTCTTCCAAGAATTAGGAAGGAGCTATCATGACAACATCTGCAGAAATCGAGCGACATTTAGGGGAGCAACGCCGTTCCGGGAACAGCGCGGTTGCGAACTGCGAGGAATTCCAGATTGGGAAGTTCGACGGATGGAAGAAGCGGCAAAAGGAGACGCCTTCCAGATTCACGCGCGTGCAAACAGGCATCACAGTAGAGATTGAAGTCGGCGCTGCGAAGTTACTTGTACCTCTTGAAGTTCTACAGCTTCAAAATGACGGAAGACTCCGCGGGGCCCCTTTGGTTGCGGGCACACCAGGTGGAGAGGGCATTCCGTCGCAACTAAGGCTGATGAGTGAATGATTGAGCTCGCGGGCTAACATCTGTGTGCACACCCGTTAGCCTCTTCTGCTCATAGTTTTAAGCAGGTCTTCGAACACTGACATCACATCTTTCCCCCTGTCAAAGCCACGACTAGCTATCAGGAGAAGCGCACTCTTCGACTCTGCGAGATCGGAATCTGTCGCTGTTGCTATCAGCCCTTGTAAGTCCATCCTATCCCTGATGCGATCACTAGAATTCTCAGATACAACTTTCATTGCAATCAGGTGTGCGCGAGAAGCAACAGGTACCAGAAGTGAAGGTAGAATCTCGACTAGACTTGCAGCAGCAACCACCTCTCGTTCGATTCCAGAAGAGGAGGAGAGAAGGTCGAGCGGAATGTCGTATCCCCTCTGGGACTTATGGAACAACCGCCAACCTAATCGGTGAGTGGGTTGTACATGCATCAGAAGCTGGCGATTAAAATACCCAATTGCTTCAAGGCAAGTCACAAATGTCTCAAGGTCTTCAGGTGAAGATGGGGAGACCGCTACGTCGATATCCTTTGTTGTGCGAGGCTCGCAGTAGACGCTGCATGCAAGGCCACCGATCAGACACCAGGGGAGGCTAGTGCTATTTAGATCGGTGACGATTTTTCTAATGTCTGATAGAAACCCGGTCACTCCTTACTCACCAGAAGCGCGGTCTCCGGTACAGCAGAAATCCAATTCTGGAGCTGGCGGCTGAGATCCTCAGGGGAGAGGCCTTGGGATTGGCGGAGGAGCTGTTGTCGCTTTAGCTCAATCCCCAGTTCCATCAAATCGAGAGCGATCAACAATCCCGAAGGATTGAGATGTGACTGACGGTCGTTCGCTCGGTTTGATGGTAGATTCATGCACTTCAGTATAGTTCGGCAACATTCCATTTGTCATTGGCGTAACTAGTTCGGCAATTGCAACCAATTCAAACCGATCGCGTCCAAAACCCCTAAACTTCTTTCTTCGGTAAGTAATGTCACGAGATGAGTCACATGACAGGAAAGGAGGGCGTAGGTATAGCTACGTAAATAGCTCATTCACACAAACAATACTAACCCCTCGAGCTTTTTCTTTATCAGCTACAGTTGCTCTGATCTTACAATTTGTAATCAGAACTCTTTCTACTCGAACAGTTACATTCTCAGGTTGATAATTGAGAAGCTGCGCAATACCCTCCTTTACTAACTCCAAGGTGTTAGTCCATTTACATTCAAGTATATAGTGAGTTCTCAGCTTTCTATGAATGAGAATAAAATCACCACTATGCTCATTAGATAACGAGTCATACAAATCAAAATCACGATCGGATACTCCTATCAGTGACAACAGTTTTTTTTGCTGTTTGCTTGAAGGCGCTAGCAACAGGTTGCGGATAAAAATTTCAAAGGCTCTTCCTGTGAAGTTTGGAATGTAAAGAGAGCTCTGGGAGCCTATTAAGTTACAGATAAGTAGCTGACTACTATTCTCCTCAATACTCACTTTCATTTTCTCTAAACAAGCAAAGTAAAAAAGCAGGTATGGATCGTTGTAAAAATATACGACTCCTCTATTTTTCTTTGGGATCTTCTTGCTTGTGTTTGGTAGTAAAGATTTTTCCTTAAGTAGCGAATAGTCAACCAGCTTATGTAAAGACTCAAACAGAGCCGACTGTGACATCCTTATCTGATCAGAAGCTTGAGAGAATGTTCCACCTTGAACCCCTAAAGAGCTTAGTATTCTCTTAGCCGTTACCAAGCCACCTTTGTTAAACTCCACATTCAGAACTTCATCCACCTCAGATAAGAAAATTGTTTTCTTTGTAAATAAAACTTCGTTCAATGCTCGAATGCATCCGTGTTCTCTTTCTACTTGATTGAGGTAATAGGGTACTCCCCCAAGCATCATGTATACCAAAAGAACCTCATCGACGCTCCATTTAGGGAAGTAGAAGCTCTTTACCTCATCGGCAGTCAGTGGGGATAAGACAATATCAGAGCTCGTTTTTAGTCCACGTAGTATCTTCTCTTCGCCTCCAACATTTTCTATAAAAAATTTATTAGACGACCCGCATATTATGAGTTTAATATTTCCTGTTTTCTCCCAGTCAATCCATTTATCTTTA
>JAYVGZ010000372.1:0-5807 GCA_043771805.1 Pseudomonadota bacterium | reverse complement strand
GAGCGAAAGAGCTCTCGGCTACCGCAGTGCGCACCCCTTGTTGCTCTCACGGCATACGATTACACCTTCGCTCGATTAGTTGATGCCGGCGGTGTTGATATCATTTTGGTTGGTGATTCACTTGGCATGGTGGTGCAGGGAGAAGCAACGACCATCCCCGTAACGCTTGACCAGATGGTGTACCACACCCGTTGTGTGACTCGGGGAGTTGATCGCGCACTTGTCGTTGCCGATATGCCCTTCCTCTCGTACCAACCATCCCTCGAACTAGCTATTCAATCAGCCGGTCGTCTCATGAAAGAGGGGAACGCTGCGGCAGTAAAATTAGAAGGGGGAACTGCTATCGCATCGACAGTAGATCGCCTGGTACAACTCGATATTCCCGTCATGGGCCACATAGGACTCACTCCGCAGTCCGTTCACCGCATGGGTGGTTTTCGTCAGCAGGGTCGAACACGCCGCACCGATGAAAAATTTCTCGCTGGATCACGTGAGCAGATTATTGATGATGCTAAAGCGATAGAATCAGCCGGAGCTTTTTGCGTTGTCGTAGAGGGCGTTCCAGCCGAGCTCGCGCAAGAAATTACTCGCCTGCTTACAATACCCGTTATCGGCATTGCAGCAGGCGCCGCGTGCGATGGCCAAATTCTAGTAAGCTACGATTTACTTGGCATTACCCTCGATAGATGCCCGCCGTTCGTTACCCCGCTTGCAACACTCGGTGAAGAAGCAATCACAGCCGTTTCGCGTTTCGCCTCGCAAGTTCGCGCTGTGCCGGGCTCCGGTGCTAAGAAGGACGCTAAACGGAGCGCAAAGAAGCGATGAGCGAGGAGATAAAAGTTTTAGCAATGAACCGCAAGGCGCGGTTTGACTACCACATCCTTGAAACCCTTGAAGCCGGAATTGTGCTCACGGGTGCCGAAATAAAATCTATTCGAGCAGGGGAGGCCACCATCACTGAAGGGTACGTACGCCCCGATCGCGGCGAGCTGTTCCTTCTTAACGCCTACATTAAGCCCTACGCGCACAGCGGCGGGGATAAAGAGTATGATCCGCTTAGGCCGCGCAAATTGCTGCTGCACAAGCGCGAAGTAGAGAAGCTCGTACGAGAGCTCGAGACAAAAGGCGTCACTATTGTGCCGCTGCAGATCCATCTGAAGAAGGGGCGGGCGAAGTTAGAGATTGCGCTCGCGAAAGGTAAAGCTGCACCGGACAAGCGGCAGTCGGTAAAGCAGAAGGAGAGCGACCGGGAGATGGCGCGGGCGTTGTCGAGGAAAGGGTAGGGGGCGTTGGCAGAGGTCTGCGTCTTCAATTGACGACTTTTCTGCCGCAGCAGTTCTTTGCTGACGGCAGAACTTCCGGCTTCGGCACTCCAAGCTACGGTGATCAATATGTGTTCACGATGTTTTCGGTTTCGGCGAACCACTCATTTAGTTTCAATCCGAGTAGAGCGACCAGCAGCCGGTATTCTCGTACGTCTTTTCAATTCAGGCCCTACGACCTCTAGTGACAGTACATCTTCCGATCTCGACGGACTAAGCACCGTGACCGACGAATTCGGAAACTACAGCTTCGAAAATCTCTCAACAGGAACCTATCGTGTCGACCCCGATCTTATCGGCTTTACCTTCGAACCGGCCGAAGTGACACTCGACGCGGGTATCCCTTCTCCAGATATTGAGGCGATACCCATACCCGGTCCAACTGATCAGTGCACACGAGTTAATAAAGCATCGGTTATAGCGGAAGCAGACACCAATGCTCGTGCTTTGAGCGACATTGGTCTGCAGCTTTCGAGCGATTATATGGCGATCGCGAAGAACCGCTTAAATGCGCCGCGCAGAGGCTATTTTGTGAAATCACTCCGCTCGGCCCTACTAAAGGTACGTCGTTCTCTGCAAAACTTGCTATCGCAAAGCCAAACGCTACCGACAGTCAAGTTTGTATGTCCAAAGGAAGCGAGCTGCTCGAAAAAACGTTATGCTCAAGCGGTCGCTAAGTATCGATTGAATGTTACCAACATACGCAAATTGGATTTCTTCATCTTGAGAACAGCGAAGGAATTCTTCGCGAGATCAGTTGGCCCCAATCGTCGGGTGGCGGCGAAGCGAGTTCTGACGATCCACCGCCGCGCAATCGCAGCGGTAAAGAGCTTTCCGCTTGAATCGTTTGATTGCGGACAGTGATTTACAGCGGGTTCGGGAGCGAGGATATGTCTGCGCCCCTGAACGGTGGTAGCAAGCGGGAGAAACCGTCAAAATTTGCAATAATTACAGGGGTTCTTGCCGGCAGAACAGTCGTCGATACACCACATATCCCGGGTAATAAACGTGCTGCTAAAGGGGCAGCGCACCTGTGTGCTTGTACAAGAAACCGAAGTCGACTACAATACCGAGGTCTGACCAATGCGATGTCTTTTCAGTAAGGATTGCGATGCCTGAGCCAACACCAACGCCCGACGATCAAAATTTCTCGAAGTCGACTCTTGGAACGAGGGCGCTCACCGTCGCCGCAGTTGAGCAGGCTGTCGCACTATTAGAGGCGAATGACGCCTCGCAGGCAGCCGCGTTACTTGCTGGATTAGAAGGAGTCAATGACACAGAGCCGGATCTTCAGAAGAGGTATTATGTTCAGCTTGCCTGGGCAAACTACCGATGTGGGAGCAACAATAGCCCTGAGGGAATCGCCAAGTACGGAGAGGCGTTAGCCGCCGCCGAAAAGGCCGGTGACGATCCGAGAGCCCAAGTTTGTATCGCCAGCGTACTCGCTCAATCAAATACCCATCGTGATGATACACGATTGTTTGGGATGGTTGATGGCATCGATTTAATAGCAAACCCAGGACTTTTAAATGCCATTCTGATTTTGGGTGGAAAAGGAGACCTCACTGCCCAGTGGATGGAGATCGTCCATGATCTCATGAAAGGCGTGTACCTTGAACAAGCAGCGCCTCTTACAGGTGCTGTATTCGGTCATATCCTACAGAACTATGGAAAAATATTTTTAAACGTCCTAAAAAATCCGACCGTAGCGCAGAAGTGCTTCGAGCAGGCGCTTACACACTACAACATGGATGTGAAAACCGATCTTCCTCACATTGGTGCCGCATTTTTTTGGATAGGCAGAACGCTTCAGGCGCAAGGGAACCTAACCGCCATGTTTGCAGCAGAGCTCGCTTCTACAGCATTCAAAGAAAAGGCCGCGGGTGATGCCTACAGAACTGACGAGAAAATTGCAAAGTCATATGAGACTGTGGCTGCGCTTAAAGTCATGCTTCGTAGCGTGGAGTGGCTTCGAGATGTGCGAAACAGGGAGTAGAGATGTACGAAGACGTGCCGACGCCCATAGCTTCAACCAATTTCTACAGTGCTCTAGCAAATGAGTAGAAGCTCGTTTCGTCGAAATTGTTCCCTTGTTCCAGGAGCTCAAATCCGAAGCGGGGTAGGGCGTTTGCGATCTCCGTTCGAGAGAAGGCGCGATGCTCCATAGAGTCGGAGAATGAAAAGTTCTTGCCCTCAAACTCACCATTATATTCGGCATCCCAGCGTACGACGTAGGGTACGTCTGATACCTTAGTCGTTGACGACTTCCGCCGTATTACCGTTCCGTCCTGCTGGCATTCGATAGAGCCGTTGAAGTAACTGGTCAACTGAATTTTCGAATCTTCGTAGTTATCAAAGAAGAGACGACCGCCGGTACGCAATGCTCTTCTGCACGCACGCAGTGCCTCAGAAAAATCAGTGTCATTAATCATGTGTGTAAACACTCTTCCGATCACGAAAACGGTATCGAATTCACCGGTATATGGGAGAGTGCGAAGGTCGGCTTTCTCGACGACGGTTCCTGGAAGCTTAGATCGTCCTACGTCCACCATCTCATCAGTATAATCCACGACGGTAAGAGTAATGCCGCTCTCGACAAGCTCATTTGCCACCTCGAACATACCACCCACAAAGAGCCCGGAGTCGCCGACAGTCGAGTGAGAATTTTTCAGAATAAATTTGCATACTGATTTAGAGTCGAGAGTGAGTTCGTAGAACTTTGCACAGATTGCAGCGTGGGCTGAATAGGTGTTCATAGGGAATCTTTTTATAGATCAAGTCTCAAGGGACAGGCCCATCTATACGGAATGGGCGAAGTCTACATCATGAAAACAGGCAATGATAACCCTTTGATGCTATCCGTAGCTCCCATACGCGTTGGAGCCTCAAAAAAGCCGCACACTTAAGAACTCCACATCAACTGAGCAAGCAATACTTGCAAGGGCGTGTCCTGATCAGCGAAGTACCCAGACATTGAAGCCTTAGAGGGACAATCAAGGAATGACTGTTTAAGAACTTACTCGATATCAATAGCTCGGGCAGCTCTGTCCTTGACTCGCGTCAAGCCAGGCGAGCCTCAACTGTGTAGTTGATTCAAAAGAAGAGCGCCTCCTTAAGGATGTCCGTGTGGTCGCCAGGTTCGTTGCTGATTGAGGAGTCGGAGTGCATGACCATACAGTCGTCGCCGAAAGCAACTTTTGTGGGCTGCAGTCGACTGAGGTTGGTGTTTGAAGTCAGCATCCTTACGACGTTGAAGAGCTTCTGCAGGGGACACTGCGTTACTAAGGAACTATGTCGACGTTCATAGGCGCATGATGTGGGCAAGTTTTCACATATAACTAGCCTTCAACGTTCGTAAAATTCGAAAAATGGAGTCCATTCAGACGTCCTCGTTGAAGAGAATGCGACTGTTCGCCACTACCTTTCTGCTGGCTGAAGCGAATCATCTTCGGGCGGGTCTCCTGTTTGTCGTCGATGGTTGTCATATGCAGATAGACCGGAAACGAGCGCTAGAAAATAGTATCATATTTTGATATCATAGGAATCGATGTGGTACGGAAACATAGAAGTGTTCTACAAGAAATATTTACTACCCCGGTACGGTCGAATATTCAGTGGATCGACATTGAGAAAATGTTAATCGCGTTGGGTGCTGAGATTAGTGAAGGACGTGGCTCACGAGTGAGAATAAGTCTCAATACCGTGAAGGCTGTATTCCACAGGCCTCATCCACGGAAGGAGACCGACAAGGGCGCAGTCATTTCGATGAGAAAATTTTTAACGACAGCGAATATTACTCCCGAGGAGAACAGCCTGTGAAATATAAGGGGTATGACGGAAGCATTACGTACGACGATGACGCGGAGATCTTTCATGGTGAGGTAATCAACACGAAGGATGTAATAACGTTTCAAGGGATGTCGGTTAGGGAGCTTAAGAGGGCATTCAAGGAATCTGTAGACGAGTATCTCGCGTTTTGTGCGGAGAGAGGCGAAGAGCCTGAAAAACCGTTTTCGGGTAACCTTGTTATTAGAATAGATCCTGAGCTGCACAAAAAACTTGCCATTCAGGCTCGGAAGAAAAGGAAGAGTCTCAACGCGTTCATTGAGGAGAGGCTGGCAGGGTAGGGGAGTTGCGTTTAGAGACTGGGTCTGTCGATTGCGCTCGAATACATTTTAGG
The DNA here is from genome assembly GCA_043771805.1 of Pseudomonadota bacterium. Lineage (GTDB taxonomy): Bacteria > Bdellovibrionota_C > UBA2361 > UBA2361 > OMII01 > JAYVGZ01. The sequence continues at coordinate 305 of JAYVGZ010000372.1, read as the reverse complement.
GCTATCTCTCGAAGCGGCTAATGAGTGACTACTTCGACGTAAGGGTAGTCTTCAACGTACGAATCTCCGAGGGCGCCAAAGTACGAGACTCTACGCATTTCGAAGTCCACATCGTAGCTCACGACCCCTGCTTCCCAAGAGGCTTTAAGAAAATCAGGGAAGCTGCTTTCGCCTGCTTGATCTGATCTCAGAGCATGAATTAGGGCCTCTTGGTTGAATATTTGGATATCGGCCATTCCTGCTATGAGAGGGGTGCCTTGTATTACCACTGGTCCGTATTTGGTGAGGTATATGCTTTGGGCATG
>JAYVGZ010000371.1:0-9643 GCA_043771805.1 Pseudomonadota bacterium | reverse complement strand
CGGGCTACTCTATTGGAACGTGGAGTGGTACCTGCGCCGAGAGACCGTCTACCTGTGCGGTTTCGCTGCGCGGGCAATGCAACGGATCAAGGTTTACGGCAGACGTTGAGCAATACTATATCCCTGAATCTCTGGCCCCGGCTCTCGCCAGAGTCCCACAGAATGCGAGCGTCATTTTGAAGCTGGATGTGGAGGGCCGCGCTCATGTGCAGCGGGTGCTTGTTGAAGAGCAATCAATAGAGGAGTACGCCGCGCAAGTTCTTCAAAGCACCCCTCAAGCGACTAATTGAGCCCTGTTTCAACTGCACCGCCTAGCTAACAGCCCCTTCAAAATTTAGAGCAGCAGTTACGATACGAAGTAACTAAGGTGCTCGCTTCTTACCGCCAGGCGCTCCGCCCTTATCCCACGTTCGCGCGGGGCGCGACGCGGGTCCACGGGAAGCAGGGGCGCCTCTCCCTGGGCGATCCCCAGGTTGCCTTCCCCTCGGTGCCCACTCTCGATCGCGCGGTGCGCCACCGGCAGGACGACCCTCGGTTCGGCGACCATCTCTTCTCCTTCCATCGTCACGACGCGGGGCCTCATCAAGCACCGGAATATCTTGGTGCTTTTCATCAACTAATACTGGCGATTCCTTGTGAACTAGCGAACACAGCGCGGAAGCGATGGTAAGAGGATCTCTCCCCGTTTCGCTGATGAACTTCTCGATCACCTGTGCATACTTACTCAGCTGCGGATCCTCAAGAGCGGCCTCGATCTTTGCAAGCAGTTTGCTAGCTCTGCGAGTTGCCAAATCCTCCCGTGTCGGAAGCTTAAAGGGCGGGATCGGCTTGCCGATTGTGCGTTCTATCGAACGTAGGAGCCCACGTTCACGAGGCGAGACGAACAGAACCGCGGTGCCACTTCTACCAGCTCGGCCGGTCCGACCAATTCGGTGGGTGTAGGTTTCGCCGTCGAAGGGGATATCATAGTTGATAACGTGATTCAGTCGTTCGACGTCTAAGCCCCTAGCAGCAACGTCAGTGGCTACCAGAATATCAAGTGAGCCATTCTTTAGTTTAGCCACGGTGCGCTCCCGCGCATCCTGGCTGAGATCTCCGCTTAATGCAGCCGCCGCGTACCCACGGGCCTCAAGCTTTTCGGCGAGCTCAACGGTAGCAGTTTTTGTACGCACGAAAATGAGAGTGCCGTCGGTATCACTCACCTCAAGTATGCGTGTAAGTGCATCAAGTTTGTGGAGCCCTGAGACGAGCCAATGGGATTGATTAATTAGTGACGCCGATGAAGTGACTTGGGCGATGACAACGTGCTCAGGATTCCGCAGGTATCGCTCTGCCACAGTCTTGATCGCTTTTGGCATCGTTGCAGAGAAAAGAACAGTTTGCTTCTCTGTTGGCGCGTGCTCAATGATCCACTGAATGTCTTCCAAGAAGCCCATTGAGAGCATCTCGTCTGCCTCGTCCAAAATGACAGCACTGACACCAGCGAGTGAGAGGCTCTTACGACGGAGATGGTCCATCACGCGGCCGGGGGTGCCGACAATTACTTGCGGCTTGCGAGCGAGCTGCTTGAGCTGGGGCATGATCGACTGACCGCCGTAAATAGGGAGCACCTGAAACCCTTTAATGTGCTTTGCATAGCTCTTAAAGGCCTCAGCAACCTGGATTGCTAACTCTCGTGTTGGAGTGAGCACGAGGACCTGTGGTGTCGAGAGACCGGGTTTGATTGTGCTAATGAGAGGGAGCGCAAACGCGGCTGTCTTGCCAGTTCCTGTTTGGGCCTGGCCGATCATGTCTCTCCCTGCAAGAAGCAGAGGAATGCTCTTTACTTGAATTGGCGTGGGCACTTCGTATCCCAAAGATTTAATGATTTCACATAGTTCCGGTTGTAGGCCGAGGTCTGCGAAGGTTGTCTGGGGTATTTCAGTCTTCATTGTGCGTTTCTTCGCGCCGGGGCGCTTGTCTTTAGAGGATCAGGGAAATTCCTGGGCACCAGAGTGTACCGTGGTTGTAGAGGGTAATCAAAATTAGGGGCAAAAAATCTAGACGCCACAGTCCTTCATTGAGTAGGTCATCGATCTCATCCACCGAGCCCTGGCGAAAGCTACGGCGCTAATTTTCAACTAAATATCGACTTTAGTCCTTCCTGCCACGGCATCGCAGTTACCGCATCGAACTGCTTTTAGTTCGAATCCTGAGAGACAAGCCGTGCCGCTACTCCCCACAATTATCTAGATCTGATGTATGATATCGTTATATGATAACATCATGCGAACCATCATTGATATTCCCGATGAACTTCTAAAGCGGATTGATACTCTTCGAAAATCGAAAGGCACCTCGCGCGCCGCAGCGATTCGTAACGCTATCTCAGAATATCTCGAGCGCTATATGGCATCAGAGAAAAACAGTGAGAAAGCCTTTGGCATTTGGAAGGAGAGGAAAATTGACGGCCTTCGATATGAGCGCACCCTTCGGAATGAGTGGAAGTGAAGGCGTTGTTCGATACCAACATTCTGATCGATTATTTGGCTGGCAAGAGGCAGGCGCGCAAAGAACTAGCACGCTACGATGAATCGTACATAAGCGTTATAAGCTGGATGGAAGTTCGGGTTGGAATCACATCAGACGAAGAGGATATAGTCGTAAGAGGATTTTTGTCAGGCTTCAAACTTGTTTCGCTAAGCCAAGAGGTAGCGGAGTCTGCAGTTAAGATTAGACAGGGTCATAACGTGAAACTTCCGGATGCGATAATCTGGGCTTCAGCGCAGACGGAAAATGCTCTGCTCGTGACGCGGAATACGAAAGACTTTGGTTTTGATGATGTGGGGATTCGTATTCCCTACAGGCTATAAGCCCAGGTTCAGAGAGTGGTATACGGTAACTGTGCAGGTGGTGGCGATGAAATTCATGTTGCGCTAGAACCTCCAGCTTATAGGGACTTTCTATGTCTTCGCTTCCCAACCCCCGGTCGGTTTCCCTTCCGTGGTCGGCTACCTTGGGATACTCCGCCCCCGCTTTAGGGGCCACGGTTCTTGGGTGAAAATGATCAAGAACCCGTATGTCTTACCTACCATATGAACACGTTACAGGGTCTTACGGCGAAATCGGAGTACTGCGTAACTTTGAATCCGCGAAAGTCGATTGCAGAGGAATTAATCGTGCGTCAGTTTGACTACACTCACCCCATTTTCGATGACGCATCTTTTGCCACTCAGTCACACTTGCCATCCCTTAACGGTGTGAACCGTACCTGGTTCTGTGGAAGTTGCTTTCGATGGGGCTTTCACGAAGATGCCCTCCGCTCAGCCGTAGGTGTCGCACATGATTTTGGAGTACTGCTATGAAATCCAGGATGTATAAAGGGGCGGTGATGCATACCAGGCTCTCGCCAGTAAAGCATGCCTTTCGGTATCCGGTGTATGGATACGTATTTGACCTCGATGAGCTCTCAGAGCTATCAAAATCCATACCTTTCTTCGGCTACAACAAGATCCGCCCAGTTTCAATCCATGACTCAGACTACCTCGGCGTAGGAGAGGAGAGCATTCGCGAGAAGCTGTTTGCATACTTGAGGGAGGCTGGGTGCGCAGATGGTGTCTCTCGCATTGAATTGGTCACGGGCGCCCGTTTTTTTAACTACGTGTTCAACCCAGTTAGCTTTTACTACTGCTACCGAGCAGATGGCTCCATCCGGGCTACCGTTGCAGAAGTGAATAACACTTTCTATGAAAGACACCTGTATATCCTCGACGACACAAAACGGGGGCAACCTTGTACTGTACGCCGCTACACTGTTCCGAAGGCATTCCACGTTTCGCCATTCAATGACGTGAGCGGAGAGTATGACTTTCATTTTTCGGATCTTGGAGCAAAAATTGATGTTCAGATCAATGTGCTAAAAGAAGGGAAGGAATTTCTTCGAACGCAGCTAACGGCAAAAACTTACCCGCTCACTTCAGGAGCAATTCTAAAGACCATCGCGTTAGCGCCACTGCAAGCGGTGATAACGATCCCTCGAATCTATTTTCAAGCAGCAGTCATTCACTTCAGAAAAAAAATGCCCATTATCCCGAAACCGAATCCAAGTAGTGAGAAAACAATACGTGTCGCCCCCCCGCTCGGTTGGGAGCGTGTTTGTCTCGCCATCATTCGTAGGCAGCTTGCGCGGTTGGCGCGTGGCACTCTCACGGTAGAATTTCCTGACGGTGTGATCGAGACTTTCTCTGGGCAGGCTCTCGGCGAGCGCGCCTCTGTTCGGCTCAAGAACTACCACCTTTTTCCTAAATTAGTGAGGAGTGGGAGTATTGGGCTCGGTGACTCCTACGTCAATGGTGACTGGGAGACGGACGATCTTGCGGGTACTTTAAGATTCTTTCTTAATAACTGGAATGCGCTCGCAGATTACAAGCTCAATGTGCTCAAACCGATGAGGTGGGTACATCGCTTCCTGTGAAGCTGAGTTTGCCACCCGGTGGTTGACGGTCTATCAAATTGTGCTCTCTCGGCCGAACAATCAGAGCTTGATTGCAGATGATAGGAAGAAGGTCCATGGACCACCGAAATTCGAGATTGTCTCGCGGCGACCACCATTATTTTAGCTGAAGATGAGGACCAGCCTCAACAGTCCGTTGAGAATCTGGAGTGATAGTGCACATGGTGCGAAGTCGATGGTGGATATCTGTGTTCCTTATAGGAGCTTTTGCAATGTACGGAATTTTTGGTTCTTTACTTGGTAGCGGTTCGAATGAACCACAGAGTGGAATTTTTTACGCCCTCACGGGGACCAGCTCGAACGGCGAAGAGATCTCCTTCGATCGGTACCGCGGACACGTAGTGTTAATTGTTAATACTGCATCAAAGTGTGGTTTTACAGGTCAATACGATGGTCTTGAGCAGCTGCACAAAAAGTACAGTGAGGCTGGGCTAGCGGTACTCGGCTTTCCGAGTAATGACTTTATGGGGCAAGAACCCGGAAGCGATGAACAGATCCAAGAGTTCTGTAAGCTCAATTACGGGGTCTCTTTCCCTCTCTTTAAGAAAGGGCCAGTAACCGGAGAGCAGAAGCAACCCGTTTTTAAGTTTTTGACAGAAGAAGGGCCGGGGAAGTTCCGTGGAAAGGTTCTCTGGAACTTCGAGAAGTTCCTTGTCAACCGCCGCGGGGAAGTTATCGGACGATGGAGGTCGGTAACCGGGCCGTCTTCTAACGCAATCAGTGATGAGATTACGAGGGCGTTGGCTGAGCCACAGTAAGTCTCGCCCTACCAGCGGTTCCCACCTGCCGCCGCTGCGCCAGCCGGAGCACCGCCTGAACTTTGAAGCGCCTTCGCAGCAGCTTCTTTTTTCTTCTTCTCTTCCTCTTTCTTCAACCGGGTATAATCCAGATAGCTCAGGTTTGCCTGAATGTTATCGGTGTTGCTGTAAACGTACGCGAGGAAGAATTCGGTGATCGTAGCCTTTCTTACTTGGAGTTCTTCAGCTAAACGCAGAACGAGTGCTGTACGGGTTTTATTCTCACTTTCAAAAGCTTCCCACCATTTTCGCGCGCTACCTGTGGTGTTATCCCAGTCGAGGACTTTCTTAACCTCTTCGAGTTTTTTAAGAACTTGATCTTCGCTCCACCCTTTTGTGTTGGTGATTCCAGGTGGAAGGCCTCCCGGTGCCGCCGCACCATCTGCGGGGGCTGACGTAGCAATAGGACCTTTATCTTCGTACTGAATCGGTTCGGTTCGAAGCTTTAGCTCGAGTGCTTCCGAGTCAAACTCCGAGAGACGCTTCAACATCTCAGGGATCTTGAAGTACGGGATCATGTGCCCCTGGAACACTGGGGTGCTCGGCATAAAGAAAGTACAGATGTTGTCCGAGGGGCGACCGATTTCGTCAGGCGTAAGCACCGCGCGCTGCTGTACCTGCTCTTGGGTGCTGTCGTTTCTACTAGCAAACCACTCAATTAGCTTTCTGTTACTTCCGAGAGACTGCGTCTGAAAGCGGATCGTCATCTGTCCGCTTTCTTTCGATGCCCACTCAGAATCAGCTAGGTCGAGAGCCGGCATGAATATCTTCGTACTGAATCCTGCAAGTACAGAGTCAGCATCATCTCCGTAGCTGGCCTTAATCTGCGCAGTCGACTGGATCGAAGCAACAATACTAACGTTACGAGAACGGAGGGTATTAAGCTTAACATGGATATCCGGGAGCCTTCCAAGGGCGCTCGCGAACTCGTCGATTACGAATCCAACTGGTCTCGGTAGTTCTACACCAGGGCACTGCTCAGCTCTCTTTGTAAGGAAACGTAGGATCTCTACAACGATGACGTTCGCCATCGGCCGGAGCATCTCAAGCTCGGACTCACGAAGCTCTATCACGAACAGCGTTGGTTTCGTGATAAGGTCTTCAAGATCGAGCTCGTCCATGAAGGTGGTAGCCCGAATTGCCGTAAGATCCCACGCGCTAAGCCGCATACTGAGCTCAGACATGATCGTATCGGCATTCTGAGAGCCAGATCGAGCAAGGTCGACGAAAGTACGGGTGTTACGAATAGCTTCTGGGTGAGCTTCAAGCCAGTCGCACAACGGCTTCATACCGGATTGAACGAGTTCGTGAATACGGGGCACAGAGAGCTTCTCAGTTTTATCGTGGAGAAGACCCACCATGATGGCGTTAAGAATCGCGAGTGCATTGTTTCTAAAGAATGGGCTGTCAGACTTCGCTGAAGGTTGATCCGTCGCCATGATAATGGTGTTGGCGATCAGTTTGCAGTCCGTGTCGTCTTCAATCTTTGATAGGATATTCCAGCTGAGAGTTCTCGCTCGATCGAGCGGATTGAAAAGGATAATCTTCTTCTCGGGGTTGTACTTCCGAGTCATAGCAGCGAGCTTCTTCCACATCTCAGGCTTCGAATCGATGACGATCGTCGAGCGCACGGGGTCGAGACAATCGTTGTACAGGATCGGAAGAATGAATTTGGTGGTTTTACCGCTACCGGTTTTTGCAACTACGAGAACGTGTCGATTTCGGTCCCCTCTGGCAAGAACGACCTTCGATTGACTGAATGCAACTCCGTCCGCCCCTCGAAGCTCGTTTACATACAGGAAGGTGTCTCCGGGTTTTCCACTCGATTTCGTCCATCTAGCAATCTGTTCCGTATTGGCGAGATCGCCTGATCCGAGTTCGTTTGTCTTCGAACGAGTGGGGCGTTTTGCCTTGTCGGCCATAAAGCCGCTGACCGACATATCGCCCAAGAATGTCCCTGTCTTCTTGTACTCGCCCCAGCTGTAGTAAGCGACTAGCGAAAGATAGCCAGCAACCATCAACGCGAAACACTCTTCAACTACAAAGCGTGAGTCGGCAGGGGCTATAAGCACAGACAGAATTGGTTCAAAGAGGGGCACGGCAGGGAGTGTGCCGTGCATGACACTTAACGTTTCATAAGCGTTCTGTGCCCAGTTGATAACCCGCTCAGGTGAGAGGAGGTGTAGCACCTCAGCAGTGCCCAAAGAGACCCCCACAAAACCCGGCCAAAAACTTCGGCCAACCGCTATCTTGCTGGTGATAAAGAATTGCACTGCGAGACAGCCGACAGCCGCGAGACCAAGGGTAAGCAGCCCAGCGATCTGGGGTAGGGAGTAGAACCAACCTACAAATTGGAGAAAGAATAGTTCAAAAGTTCGCAGCATCGTTCTTAAACCGACCGCATAAGTTACTAAGAGCCTGTTATGTAATAGTCCGACGGGGCGTTACATTTGATTCAGGACGGCATCAAAGGCTCTCTACTAGTATAATCGATAGGTTACGTCCTAACCACCCGCGAGCCGGATACTAACATATTGATACCTTTGTAAATCTTAGCCTAGGAAAATCTTTATACGAGAGGTTTTCTCCTTTAGCCGCAGTCCTCCCTATGACGTTAATTAGAAAAGTGAGGCCGGGGGATGCAGCACGAGATTTTTCAGGCGTTCAGAGATCTTATATACAAAGAAAGCGGCATCAGTCTCAAGGCGGACAAGATGCAGCTTCTGAGTGCCCGCATTCAGAAACGCCTTAGAGAACTCGGTCTACCGGACGCTAAGGGGTATCTCGAGATCATCGAATCCGACGCCTCAGGTGCCGAGTTAGTCTCGCTGCTCGATGCCATTTCTACAAACGTTACCTACTTTTTTCGGGAACCGGCGCACTTCGACTTTCTCAATGAGCAGTTTCGCCTCTGGAACGATCAGGGCAAAAAGCGAGCGCGTATATGGTGCGCTGCAAGTTCAAGTGGACAAGAGCCCTACACCATCGCCATGTGTATGCGTGAGAACCTCGATCTCTCTCGCACAAACTGCAAATTACTAGCGACCGATCTGTGCACGAAGGTTCTTTAGAGTGCGCTTAGCGGAGTCTATCCAGAGAGCGAGCTTGAAAAGGTTCCCGCAAATCTTACGAAGCGGTACTTCCAAAAGGAGGGTGCGGAGTGGAGGGCCTCTGATCTGCTGACAAGCCTCGTAACCTTTCGAAAGTTGAATCTCGTTCATATCCCGTACCCGATGAAGGGCCCGCTTGACATTATCTTCTGTCGAAATGTTATGATTTATCTCGATCTGCCGGTACGCCAAGCGATCGTAGCTGAGTTTGGCCGGCTCATCCAACCCGGAGGTCACCTCGTCATCAGTCACTCCGAGAGTCTCATAGGCCTCGATGTTCCGTTCACACGCGTTAATAGCTCCGTGTATCAGAGAAACTAATTTTTTCAGGAGCTTCCGGCTAGATGATTACCACTAATGGCGCGCAGAACCCACGATACACCGTCGGTATCGGTGAATTTGTTGTAAGCAGCGATTCTGCGGGATTCCTCTTAGCTCCGAATCTCGGATCGTGCCTTGGGGTAGCCATATTTAGTCCGGTTGCTCGGGTAGGGGGGGTTATTCATTGCTTACTGCCCCTGTCTCAGGCAGATCCAGCAAAAGCAAGAGAGAAACCCGGGCTCTATGTTGATACGGGTATTATGGCCCTCCTTGATGGCGTCTTTCGGCTGGGAGCGCAGAAAAGTCGTTTATTGATCGCGGCTGCAGGGGCTGGAAATATCAATGACGAGAAGAATGTTTTTGAAATTGGGGAGAAGAACCACACCATCTTTCGAAAGGTTATGTGGAAGAATGGGTTGCTGATTAAGGGTGAGAATGTTGGTAATCCGCATTCTATTACTTTGTCCCTGGATCTGGCCTTGGGGGAGGCAGCCGTGAAGTCTCTTAGTGGTGCTGAAAAGCTATTTTGATGAACGAGAGACAGTTTCTGTGTTGGCGCAAAAAAATGCTCTCACCAATTGCTCAGACCCTCTCTCGATCAAGTTTTTGTAGAAGATTTACCCAATGTAGCTTCGATAAGCGATCCTACACGAGCTGCAAACTGATTTGCCTGTGCAAAAACGGCGCTTGATGCGTCGGCTCTGATACGAGATGAGAGGTAGTTCGCGAGTAAGGTGGCTTGATCTCCATTTCGTATCAAAGACGAGGCGTCTTCTAATTTAAGGGCCATGGAGTTAGCCAGTGAAAATGCCGAAGAAAGCCTCGATTTGGTGGCAGTAACATTAGCGGTTTCTATGCCGATAACATTGAGATTACTCTGGAAGGTAGTTGCAGCAGCAGAGGCATTGGCGACGCTTAAGAGA
>JAYVGZ010000370.1:0-2163 GCA_043771805.1 Pseudomonadota bacterium | reverse complement strand
GAGCGTTGCCATCTGCGAAAAGTCGAGAGTGAACCAGAGCTCTTTTGCCTCGGCCGCGGTCAAACGTTCGCCTGCTAGGACTTTATCGGAGAGAAACTGCCTTTTGCCCACAAAGTGACCCCTAAAGAGCGTAACAACATCGGGTTAGCGCGAAGAATGATATTGTTCGAGGTTACGAGGCAAATGTAAAGGGCGGTCGCGGCGGATTTACTAGGACTATGTGAGACAGCCTGAATCATTGATCTTCGAAATATACTCCGTAGATAGGCTGTGGCTCCAGAGTTACTATCAGCAATAGAATATATACCTGTGAGCGATGGCGGCTAGAGAGCGTCGAGGGACAGACCATCAACGGGGCCTTCTACAGGCGATGATTCAAGGTCGCCCGACGCGACGGCTAGTTTGATCCGCAACTTAAGGTCTGTAACGCTGTCAGCATTACTTAATGCCTCCTCAAGGCCCAAGCGTCCTTCTCGAAAGAGCTCAAAGAGCGCTTGGTCAAAAGTCTGCATCCCCTCATTCTCACCCTGAGCCATGGCGTCTTTAAGAGTCTCGATGTCTCCCTTCTTCATCAGTTCACGAACTCGCGCGGTACCTAGAAGGACCTCAATGGCAGGGGCTCGTCCACCGTCTTTTGTCTTGATGAGTCGCTGACTGACGATTGCCTTGAGATTTAAACTAAGCTGTAGGTACACCTGGCGGTGCCGCTCGGGAGGGAAGAAGTTAAGTACTCGCTCGATAGCTTGGTTAGCATTGTTTGAATGCAATGTGGCTAAGCAGAGGTGCCCCGTCTCGGCAAAGTTGATGGCGTGCTCCATCGTTTCTTCGTCGCGAACTTCTCCAATCAGAATAACCGTGGGAGCTTGGCGAAGTGTATTTTTTAAAGCCATCTTGAAAGAATCAGTATCGACTCCTACTTCGCGCTGAGACACCACGCACTTCTTATGGTCATGCACGAATTCAACCGGATCTTCAATCGTTATGATATGTCCCGCTTCGCTTTCATTACGGTGATTTATCATAGCGGCAAGTGTCGTCGATTTCCCCGACCCGGTCGCGCCTACTACGAGCACGAGACCCCGCTTCGCCATGGAGATCTCTTTGAGAGTGTTCGGGAGTCGCAGTTCGTCGAGTGTTTTGATGATTGTTTCAATCTTACGCACAACCACAGCGGTTGATCCCTTCTGCTTGTAAAAATTGAACCGGAATCTCCCCAACTCATCGTTGGCGTGTGCCATGTTGAGCTCTTTCTTCTCCTTCAATTCATCGAGCTCTTTGGTAGAAAGCACCTCTGCAGTTAAGCCGTCGATCATCTCCGCCGTAAGAGGCAGCTTGCCAGCCGGCCGAACTGTGCCATTAATCTTAAAGCTCGGAGCCCGTCCGACACTCAGATACAGGTCGGAAGCATCGTTCTGCTTCATAAATGCCAAGAGCTGTTCTATCGAATACATAGTTTGTAGCACCCAACCCGCTTCGGGCTATTTCACTTTGCACGCACCACTCGATTCTTCCAACTTGATGAGGCTCTCGATCTCTTTGTTAAGGGTGGAGATTTGTTTCTTTGCCTCTCCGTAGATGCCGTCTAGCTGCTTACTTACCTTTTTGCCCGAGTTGACACCCGCAATCTTCTTGAACTCGTTCTTGATGAGACCAGCTGCTAACACCTGGATACCATCGACGCTCTTCTGGTAAACGTCCACGCCCGAAACCGTAGCAGTACTGATGCACTCTGGGTCGGACGGGCAGAACTCAAGGCGCTGGGGGATGGTAACCCAGGCTGAAGTCCACGCGGCATTGTAAAGCTTGTCTGACTGAGCCGTCGCCTGGTTTAATCTGCGATTGAGTGAACGCATCTGAGCTTGCGAGTATGTCCCCTGAGCAGTGCGTAGAATCAAAGGTCGCAGGCGCTTGGCTACGAAATTATTCAGGTCGTGAGCGACCCCGTCCAGGCCTAACTTCACAGTAACGGAATCAATTCCAGTGCAAGCGATCTCACCGGCGGGTGTTGCTGTAGGTGAAGGCACCGGTGTTCCTTGGGTGCTCTCACACTGGGCGCCCTTTATCTCTCTTAGTACCGAGACTTTTCCGTTTGTTCCAACGGTAGTTACCGTGACATTAAAACTGCTCGGTTTTGCTGAGACGGTCATCAGCTCGTCAAATCCC
>JAYVGZ010000369.1:0-6632 GCA_043771805.1 Pseudomonadota bacterium | reverse complement strand
CCATCCCTCAAGCGATGGTTGTAGAGAACGTCCAAGTTCCCTGCTGGGAAGCGATCAATAGCACCTACGCTCACTACTCAATCGGTGACGGGTCGGGTCTTGGCTGTGCCGTTGAGTACCTCGGAGGTGACATTGAAAATGAGATTCCTCCGGCTGGTGGCATCTCATGCCTTCGGGGGCAATTTGACAGGACCACGTGCTTTATGTACGGCGAATACTGCCCCGATCCGACGCCTCCGGGTAACCCTCATACGTATCCGGGCGTGGCGGAATGCACTGGTTGCGGACCCTCTCCAAGCTCTCCACCGGGAAAATATTCTATTAACGAAGCTAAATGCTGCCTGTTAACAGGATCGCCAGTGAGTGTGCTTTGCCCGAATTAGTGCAGCAAGGTTTGATTGCCCAATGATGTTTTCAAAAAGGCCCGGTGGGATTTCCACCGGGCCTTTTTTTGGAGACCATCGTCATTTCGCATACGTCTGCGGAGAGATGCGCCCTGTCGCCTCTAGCAAGAGAGTAGCTGGCGTTCCGTGGTCGAGAATCTTAGCGGCTACTATCTCTACCTTTCCTCCCACCAAAATGTGGTGCTGCAACAGTGGCGTAAAAACCGAACGTCCCGATGTGGTCTTGAAGAAAAGACCACGGCCTTCAAACAGCCCCACTAACTTTATCTGCTCTGTAAACATCGTATAAAACCGCGAAAATGTAGAAGACTGTAGATCTGCGAGGAGGACAACGGGCTCCGATAGATTTTTCACAAAGCTCGCCATTCGCCTCACTGTTACCTTGTTCCGCTCGAACTGCGCCTGGGATGTCGTGGGATAGAGCGAAAAAATTCCAATCCAACAGGATTGTCCATTACCAAAAGGGACACGCAGTAAAGCCGCCGGCAATGCGTAGTCTCCGAGATCGATAATACTCTGGGCATCCCACGGCAAGCGCGAAGCTACCTCAAATGTTGGTTGTCCCTCCAAGCCGGTCTTCAGGCGATATGGGTAAGACGTATCTAAAGGCCGTAGTCGACTAGCTGGGTGCCCTTTCCCGGACGTAACAATGAGATCAACATTGAGAGACCGAACAGCCTTATCGATCGCTTCCTCCTCTTGTGGTATCGCTGAATGTTCACCGAACATGATTCGAAGTGTCGCGGGAGAGGCGTTGCCTCTGGACTGCGAATCACCCCACTCCGGCAAGAGAAGAACTACTCCTCGAATAAGAGTGGCCGCGAGCACTACCAACATACCCGCTCCAAACAGCAAAGCGCAGCGCACTCTTACCCAGCGCACCACCTCGTAGGCCAAGAGTATTGCGATTAGTGGGAGCCAGTAAGGGGCAAATGATGCCACTAAAATCTGCCACCAAAATTGCGAATTCATGTAGAGAGACGCAAAGGGCACGAAAGAGAGGCCACATACCACGAGAGTGTGCGTATCTCTGAAAAAAAGCGGCCTCGTGCGAGTTTGCGAGGCAGAACCAAACTGTCTAATAGGCGACAAATGCAATCCGTGAGCAGTGATGAAGATCTATCGAAAGGAGGAGCTTAGTCATTCCAGTTAAGAACGCCCTTACGCCAGACGTACACGAGTCCGACAAAAAGTACCGCCATGAACGATAACATCTGCCAAAGGGCAAAAGCGCCAAGCTGCTCGAGCACTACTGCCCACGGATACATAAAGATCACTTCTATGTCGAACAGAATGAAGAGCATCGCAACAAGGTAAAAGCGCACGCTGAACCGTTGATTGCGAACTTCACCAATAGCTATGGCACCACACTCCCACGGCTCTTGCTTTGTCTTCGTTGGATTGTGGGGACCCACCAGTATTGAGAGCAAGACCATCCCGACCAAGAAACCGCCCGCTGCAAGGGTTAGGAGGACTATGCCGAGGTAGGGGCTCAATTCACCCATAAGGAAACCTATAAAATCAAGAATTGCACCCGGCTGGATTCGAACCAGCGACCACCCGCTTAGAAGGCGGGTGCTCTATCCAACTGAGCTACGAGTGCTTATAGATTTTTTGCCGTCAATCGACGAGCCCTAATGTGGCACAGTTCATGGTGCCCAGTCAGCCCCAGTAGCCCGCCGCTGACTCGGTTTTTTAAAGGAGTTAGAGCTTAACTGCAAGTAAGTTACCTTCGTCACCGAGAACACCCAGTCACCGAACCTGCAACAGGCCCCGGTAATAGACGACCAAAGCGGTCTGAGTAGAGCTCAAAGATTGTCTCCAGAGGATTGACGAAGGCCGAGAAAGTCTAGGGAACCCTAGGGTTTTCAATGACATAACGACTTTTTGGCACCTTTGACCTATTCCCGACATGAAAACACCTGAAGCACAGTTTGCAAACATCGGACTATAGGACAGAACATGGCGCTATTGGTGTGGGACCTTGCTTAGTTGGGGCCACCTTTAGTGCGCGTCCAACTTGTGAGACCCTAGCAAGCTGTGATCGGGATTAATTGGTCGGACCTGGCGGATCCAAGGTGAGCGCCGGCGCCGGAGACTTGGGCAAACAAAGGTAGCGTTAATTTCATGGCACTTCCGAACAGTAACAAACGGAAGATTTTCGATGGTCGATATGAAGTTATATCGATCGTTGGACGCGGCACGGACAGTGTGGTTTACCACGCCCGACACGCGGCTAGCCCGACGCAAGAGGTTGCGCTTAAAGTTCTCCTCAGTCAAAAAGAGAAGACCTCAGTGACGGAGCGTCTCCGCAAGGAGGCTCTGACACTTGTCTCTTGTCGCCATCGCTACGTAGTTCGTTTGGACGACTTCCATTCTATCGGCGACCTTTGCTACCTCTCGATGGAGTACGCACAGGAAGGGGATCTTAGAAAATACCTAAACAAAGGTGGCGCTCCCCTCGATGCCGAGATCGCTGAAAGATTCTTGCGGCAAACCCTCGAGGCTCTCGACTTTGTTCACGCTACAGGAGTAATTCACCGCGATATAAAACCAGACAATATTTTGGTCCTCAACGAACGTGAGATTCGCCTGGCCGACTTCGGTTTGGCACTGCTTCCTGGAGACGAGCCAAGCGTGGAAGAGCTGCAATCTGGAGTAGGTTCGTTCGGCTATCTTCCGCCGGAAGTTCTTGAGGGAGTCCGATACGATCAACGCTCTGACCTGTACTCGTTAGGCCTGTGCTTCTACGAGATGCTAAACGGCTCTAACCCGTTCGAAAATGCTTCGCTGATGGAGCAGCTCGAAATCCGGGGCGACAGTAGAGTCCCGCTGCTGCACGAAATCAATTCGGCAATACCAGAGCACCTGAGCACCATTATTGCGAAGCTGATGCGGTACGATGCAAATAACCGCTTTCAGAGTGCCCTTGAAGCTTTAAAGGCTCTCAATGACCCCGATGAAATTACGCCCCTTTTCGAATCGCCGCAGTCGAGCCCGGTGGCAGGGCAGCAGATCAGGACCGTCCCGGATCAATCGGCCGCGCTACAAGCTGAGAGAACTTTTGTAAAGCAAGAGTCAATAACACCTGCCCTTAGTCAATCAGTTGGCCAGATTGATCCAACTCTTCCGACAGATTACTCCGATGTAGCCAATGTAGATGAGCCTATAGAGGTCGCATCCAATAATGACGGCCAAGAAGTGGCACAAGCCTTGGACATCGATACCGTTGACGCCATAGCGGACTCTACTTCGTCCACCGACAATCCATATGAGGGCGGCGAAAGGATCCCTCAACCAACTGAGAAAATTGACCTTGAACGAATCAAGGAGATTTTGGCGAAGGATGCCAAGCAGAAATCTGAGGCGGCCTCGCGCCGTGCGTTGCGAGAAAAACCATCAACGACTGCACCCCCACGACAAACCTCGACCGGCAAGTCACGCCCTGCCCAATTGCCAACGATCACGATTAAAGGGAAAACCTCGGGTTCCCCATCAAACATCTCAGCACTGTTTGCCCGAATTCCGTACGGAATGCGTCCGGTAGCTGTTGGATTATTCACCGCCCTCCTCACCATAGTCGTGGTGTCCGCTGCCCAAGTGCTGCCACTCGGTGGCTCTGATAGTACAGAAGCAATTGATCCTACGGCAGTGGTGGACGCTTCTTCATCGACATCAACGGTCGGTATCGCCAGCGAGCCAGCCGATACGGATTCGTCATTCCCAAAGTTGGCTGGAGGCGTGTACGCCGGTGAAATACAGGGGGTCATACCAGGTATTACTTCCCCGCTCAGTTTTATCTCCCTCCCAAAGCAGGGAATATTAGCAGTCATCATCGGCATTGAGGGATGGACTCCGGTCATGATTCATCAAGAACTTGAGGTAGATACGCAAGAAAACGGAGAGTCAGCCTCCAATAAACCTGCCCAAATGATCGCAGTTCGATCAAATGGCGTAATTTTAAACATTACTGGCTCCGGTTCATCCGATATAATTGAAGGTACCTTCGCGAATGCTGTCACCGGCGAGTCGGGGTCATGGAAGGTGAAAAAGGTTTCATAGGTTACTAGCATGTTGTGGTCAGTGGGTTTTTCAAATCGGCGGTACTACGTCAGAGTCTTGATGCTCCTTAGCATCAGCCTAGCATCTGCGGTTCTCCCTTTCCGCTCAATCTCCTTAGGAGCAGCCGTAGCCCTGGAACAGAAAATAGATGTTCTTCACAAAGCGCCTGACGGCAAATCGCTGCCCACCACGGCTAACTGGATGCTCCTTTCAGTGGAACTCACCAACACAGTCTCCACGGACTTGAAGGTTCGGTTAGTTGGGTCGCGAGACGGACGATTTATGGATGTTGTTTTTCCGAGTGGTGCGCTCAATGCGGCTGATAGACCCACCTACCAGGTTGAAATACCAGCTCCTGCTGCAACAATGTCGTACCAATTTATCGTTCATCAACCTGACGGACGACTCGTCAGTTCAAGGCGCTTTATCATCGAGCGTCCGTGCATTCAAAACTTCAAAGTTGAAGTAACGGGGAGCGATTCCGATTCATCTTTCCGCAAAGACGTTAGTCAACTCGTTGCCAAAGCGAAGATCCTTGAACGAGATAGAGCCAACTATGAAGCCGCGCTAAAAATTCTTGAGGAACTCAAGAGTAACATCCCGGGTTAAGGAGTTTTGAGATGCGTTCTTTTCATTCACGTTCCCTTATCAAGCGTTCGCTGATCAAACTTCAATACGTCATCGGAGTAGCCATTTGCGGTTGTGTACTTCCGCTAATGCCTGCTCTAACCGCTGCTCAAGAAGAGGAAGCTACCGTAACCATTAAAGTTCGAGTTGAAGCAAAGCCACAGCCGACTAAAGCAATCGGGCTTCTCCTCTCAACAACGGGGGCCTCGCAAATCGCCGAAACAAGTCTCCATAAAGTTGGAGACAAGCTGTACGACGTTATCTTCACAGTCCCTCGAAGCTCACTTGAGAAGGATTCTGTTGCGACCGCGATGGCGATTAGTGCCGGAGGAGACATAACTTTCGCCAACGTTACGCCAGCGATCCTCAGTGATGCCAAAACAAGTATCGCAAATATCCCAGAGTGCCCGAGTGAAGACACCACTAATTTAGCCACCATCAACCAGCTCGCTCCCCTGAAGGCTCTCGTGGATATCAGGGTAGATCGTGCCGAGTTAGCACAACGGAAGATGCAGCGATCTCTCACTTCCGAGACCCTTGAGAAACTGAAACGTTTTGAGCGGGCGTTTGGGTTAGCACAGACTGACGAGCTAAGCCTCAGTTTATCGCCACAAGATCTCGTTGACCGTCTTGCCCGAATAAATTTTGCGCTGAAGCAGTATCAGGTATTCAAAAAACCTGCGACGAACGGAAAAAGCTGAAGTTGACCTTATTGCTGGTTCATTCAACACTCAGCTTCCTATGCCGCTTCCAGACAGCACACCACCAGCACCGTTACCAACCACACCGGGCGAATCATCTTTAGACCTCCTCGACCGCATTGAACGCACACTTCGAACTAAGTACTGGTGTTGGATTTTTAGAGAACCCGGCGCTCTGCCGTTCTCTCTGATCTCCTTGCTCACAGAGAGACTTCCTCACATACAACCCGACTCATGGCTCGCAAGAGCTGAATTCGGGGGATTGTTCGTCAATGGGTATGAAGCTCTTGAAGACTGTCGCCTCCCTTGTCCATGTAAAGTCGAATACTACGAACCGAAATTTCTAATTGCTGACGCCCCAACAGTCTTCCCTCTGTTTCTTCCCGAGTACGTCATATTTCAGGACGAACATCTCGCCGTGGTTTACAAACCTGCTGGCCTTTCGAGCACGCCAGCAAAGGAGCAGCGGCACTTTAGCCTCAAGGCATCAGTTCAGAAGCTATTTAATTGCACAGTGCACATGCCCTCCCGTCTCGATGTCTCAGTTCAAGGACTTGTGGTGGTGAGCCTCTCCACTGCGATGCATTCGCTTCTACAACGAGTGTTTGAGAACAGGCAGGTTAGTAAGCACTACCGTTTGGCCTCGTCATCAATGAGGGAGAACCAGCCCTGGGAACATACCGGTTCCATCGGCCGAGACCTGCGCCATCCTGTGCTCCGCCAGGTCGTTGCCGAGGGTGGACAGACCGCACAGACTCATTTTTCGCTGGTGTCTCACGCACCAGTTTCGGGGGCCTCAGCCTCAATCTTCGAAGCTAAACCGATCACGGGTCGTACC
>JAYVGZ010000368.1:0-3888 GCA_043771805.1 Pseudomonadota bacterium | reverse complement strand
CTTTCGTTGATAGACAGCTTATTTTCGAGAACCTGAGAAGGGTTGTAGGCGGTGAGCACATTAACTCTGAAAGTTGGTGGTTTTACCTCCCGTCATTTTTTCGTACCTCATTTCCTTGGGGGATTCTCGCTGTTGTGCTGCTTTGGGCGAGGGGTAGTGGGCGAGGGTTTAGTGGAGAAGGGTATAGGCCGGTTGATTCGCGAGCCTTTATTGCCCCGACAATAAGTTTGTTGTGTGGCGTATTACTGTTCTCGATTCCGTCAGGGAAGAGACACTCGTACCTGTTGCCCCTCTACTCACTTATGGCCGTTCAGATAGGGTTATTGGTAACTGAGATGATACAGAGCGCTACACATCGGGTGAAGGAACGAGCACTGACTTCTCTCTACGCCGTATCGGGGTTGCTCGTGATGTGTGCTCTCTTTGGGCTCGTTGCGCTCGGTGCAGCGCCGCAATTTCTCGGTTCAAAGCAGCTGCTGCTTGCGGGACTACAGCCGCATCTCTCTCGATTATCAATCGCCGTCGGGATCGTCATACTACTCGCCGTTACACCATTTTTTAAAGCAGCTACTGAGAATATTGCCGCGCGAGTTCGCGCGCTCTGGTTTGTTGCGTTCGGTTTCATGGCGTGTGCCGTGTGTTCTGGCTCAACAATAAAGGCAGCGCTCAAAGACTTTCCCGCGATGGCGGGCACCGTCTTAAGTTTCGTTCGCGATGGTGAGCAATTGGTAGTAATAAAGGGGCACTTTGATGAGTACTTTGATCCGATCCTTTTTTACGTGCGAAGAAGTGTTGCATTAGAAGACCTGCAGGCAGAGCAGCTACCCTGCGAAAACGGCAAGGTGTACCTGGTGAGGGAAGCTGCCTTGGCCGGTGTGGAGGAGAAAATGCAGGGAAAGGTTGTGCGACTCGGGGTGGTGCGCGAATTTGCGGATGCGGTCGCGAACGTTAAGAAGTTCGACAGAGATATCATTGTATTTCGGTGTGAGCCGGCTACTCCGATCAGAAACGAAACAACTCATAGCGGAGGTGTTTTATGTCAGGTGCCGCAATCCTCTTCGGTTCCACTAACGAAGGTAAACTACTAGAGGTGCGTGCGGCTGCGGCTCGGATGGGGCGGGGTGTTCACTCGCTCTCTGAGCTTGTTCCATCACGCGGGCCATTTCCGCAAGTCGTCGAGGGAGAGAAAAATTACGACGGAAATGCAAGTAAGAAGGCGTTGCAGTACGCGAAGTGGGCCGGTAGGAGCTGTGTTGCGGATGATACGGGGTTAGAGATCGACGCGTGCAACGGACTTCCGGGCGTCTACACTGCGCGGTACGGGATCGAGCGGCTGATGCAGGAGCTGATGCCAGGGGTTAAACATGCTGCGCGTTTTGTTTGCTGCATGAGCTATGCAGAGCCGGGCGGTCGCGCGGTAAGAGTGACCGCGGAGCTTCCAGGATACTTCTCTTTTCCAAGAGTGCGAGCTACCACGAAAGGAAGCCTGCCATTTTCAACTCACTTCTACCCGGGCGGTGAAGATGAATCACGCTCGCTAAACGATCTCGTGTTGAACGGCGGCTACCCGACTCACCGGGTGCGAGCGCTCGAAGGTTTGTTGAGGGTTCTTTCGTAGGGCGTAACGGCTATTTGCGCATAATCTCGAGAAGAACCGAGGCACCGGCAGACCAACTCTTCTCGATTCCGGTTTCATTATTGACCCCAAAACCGCTTAGCTTAAGGAGCATTCGATTGTGGGCTGTATCACGACCTAACGTCGCAACTCCGGCAATCGCCTCTGAATTGAAATTGTCTCGGCTCTCGTGAAGGTACATTCCATCGAGTTGCAAATGTGCCGGTTTATCGAAGAGCTCTATCGTGCTCAAGCCACGAACGGCCAACACATTTTTTGTTCCGTCATTTCCAAGCACGAGTGCAAGTGAGGAGCGATCAGAGAAGGAGAGATCGATCGTCGAGAGAATGCCTTGTGGAGTCGTGTAGCTGTTCACAAAAAGCGACCCGTCCAGCGGGTCCTTACTTTGATTCGACGCCGAAGGGCTCCCCGAGAAGAGGTGTTCTAATTCGGGCGTCAAGCCGTAAGTCTGTGACCGTATCTGATCAAATCCCGACGCCACGGTCGCCGTAAAACCAAGGGGTGTCTCGTATTTCAACGCCGGCGAGAAGCTCACCCGCTTTCCATCGAACAGGAGTGTCGCAGAGGCGACCTTCACCTCTCCGTTACTGAGCCAGCTAGTGATATCCGATAAATAGTCGGACCCATTCACCGTGTAACTTGCAGTGCCGTCTCTGTTGAAGCGAATGATTTGGCTGTCTTGATCGCGCAAGAGGCTGAGCTGAGCGTACTCCTTTCCTGGGGTAAATGACGCCCGCCCAGACCATTCTTTAACACCCATCGACTCAAGCGCATCAGTAAAAGTGTTACGACCTCTGTCGAGTATCAGCGGCTCGGCAAGTCGAGCTGTAAGGTAGTCTGTTGTGCTTGGAGAACCGAGGGACGGCACTCCACTCAGGTTTCGGGCGTTTTGTCGTTGTGCATCAAGGCGGTAGTTAAATCCGAGGTCGATTATAGGGAGTGCTGACGAAAGCTCGCTTGTTGGGGTAAAGCCCGGAGCTTTTAGCCCCATGGTCCACGTGGTGCTTCCGCTTTGAACCGAGAGATCTTGACGGTTGAAGCTTTCGGATATCGCTAGTGGAGTTGGAGTCTGAAGGCCAGACGTAGCAGTGACAGCGCCGTTTGCCGCGGGTACCGCCTGACTTTGGGGCACGTCTTGAGTAGTTTTGGGAGAAGCAAACTGATCCATAACGTGTCGAGCGTGATTTATAAACCTGCCTTAAACCGTAGTGAAGGGTTATGGAGATCGGTACGGGTGAGGGCGCTTTAGAAGATATAGACTACAAGAATCCTAGACGGCTAAGCGCAGGATGAGGAGAAAGCGGCAGTTCTGGGCTGTCGTATTATTTCAGCCACAAGGCCAAGTTAACGGAGCTACCGCACCCCACGTAGCCGGTCTAATGCAATAGCAGCAGCGCCCCTCACCGAAAGGTGGTTGTAGTCTGTGGGTCCGTCAATCGGATCCAAGAGGAAATCTGCGCGTTGAAGCAGTTCATCGCTCATCCCCCACCCGGTTCCGAACATAAGAAGGTAAGGAAGCTCGGACTCCATCATTATGCGAGTCATGTCTTCAAAAGATGTTCGGCCCTCGCCGTGGTGTGCAGAGGTCGCAATAAGCTTCGGTAGCTTCCCGGTTCTTCTCTCGACCTGCATGATCGCTTCATCAAGGTCGGTAACAATCGAGACGACGCTCAAGGCGTCTTTCCGATTCGGATTGTAGCTCTCGCCGAATCCGCCATCCCAGTGGGCCTTAAGCGTTCTTACAAGCGCCCTCATTGTTTGTGAGGGGTGAGAAACAAAGAGTGAGTTGACCCCGTATGTGCGACAGCTTCGCGAGATATCATGAACGTCGATAAGGGTGACAGAGGTAGTGACCTGAAGCCCTGTCTTATCAACCATCTTGTCGTGAAGGAGCACTACATTGAGATCGATAGGTACCATTACTCTTTATCCTGAATCTTCTTCGTTCGTATCTTCGCTTCATTCAGCCGCCACTCTTCAATGTGCTTGTGGTTCCCCGAGAGCAACACTTCGGGAACACCTGCTCCCCGAAACTCTTCTGGTCGCGTGTACTGCGGAGCCTCAACTAACGTTCCGCCGCCTAGGTCTACCGAGAATGATTCATGCTTTACGGATTCGCTGTTGTGAATGGCGTCAGGCCGAAGCCGTAAACACGCTTCGATAAGGGCCATAGCAGGAACCTCTCCGCCCATCATCACGTAGTCACCAACTGAGATCTCCTCGTCAACGGCGAGGTCGATAACTCGCTGATC